>NZ_JAMXIO010000015.1:0-96493 GCF_059651515.1 Oerskovia sp. 140933 | reverse complement strand
CGGCCCGGGACGGACCACGACCGCCTGCTCGGCGGACGTCAACCGCCTGCTCGGCACCGGGTAGGCTGTTCGCGCACCTCACGGTGCCGCCGCCCTCCGGGTGGCACGCCGCCTTAGCTCAGCTGGTAGAGCACTCGCCTTGTAAGCGAAAGGTCGTCGGTTCGAACCCGACAGGCGGCTCCGTCCCAGCAGGCCAGGTCCTTCCGTGGACCTGGCCTGTCGGCGTTCGTGGACCCTGCTGCTCGCGGCGCGCCCTCCTAGAGGGCGAGCGCGCCGGGCGTCGGGGTCGAGGGCGGGAACGCGGGCTGCGACTCCACGGCCTGCCACAGGCCGCGACGCAGGGACGCGATCCCTCGGCTGATCGTCCCGGCCAGGACGGCGTCGGGGCCGAGCGTGGAGACCTCGACCGTCGGTGGCAGCGGGCACAGGTCCGTCAGGACCTGGGTGAACTGGTCGAGGAACAGGTGCGCGTGCTGGGCGTTGGGGCCGCCGAGCACCAGGACCGCAGGGTCGACCGCGAGGACCATGACGGCCGACCCGACCGCGAGCGTGCGGCCGAAGTCGGCGACCGCGGCCATGGCCTGTGGATCTCCTGCGTCGGCTCGCGCGAAGATCTCCTGGCGGGTCGGCCGAGGGGCCGGGAGGTCCGGAGCGCCGTAGAGCTCGTGCTCCAGCTCGCGCCACCGCACCGCGGGAAGCTCGCCGACGAGACCCGCCCCGCCGCGGTGTCCGCGATGGAGCTCCCCGTGCGCGACGATCGCCGCGCCGGTGCGCACGCCGCTGAGGATGTAGACGAAGTCCTCGACGTCCTTGGCGGCGCCGTGCGCCATCTCGGCGAGCGCGCCGAGGGCGCTGTCGCCCTCGACGAAGACGGGGGCAGCGGTGACGTCGTCGAACGCTCGGGCGACGTCCGTGCCCACCCAGCCCGGCATGCCCTGACCACCGAAGTGGATCACCTTGCCGTCGTCGATGACGCCAGGGGTCCCGACGGTGACGGCCCACAGGGCGTCGGCGCTGACGCCGGCCTCGTCGAGGGCGGCCGTCAGCGCCTCCGCCGCGGCCTGCAGACGATCCTCGGCGGGGGTGTCCTCGTCGGCGGGCAGGTGGACGGTCGCGAGGCGTTCGCCGTCGATGCGGGCGATCGCCCCCGAGACGTGGTGGGCGCCGATGTCCACACCCGCGAGGTATCCGCCCTCGGGGGCCAGGGAGTAGAAGGCCGCGGGTCGGCCGACGGTCCCGGCCCGGTCGCTGCGGGGGCCGCCGGCGCGCACCCATCCGGCGGCGAGGAGGTCGGCCAGGACGGCCTCGGCTGCGGTGCGCGACAGGCTCGTCGCGCGCGCCAGCTCGGCGACGGTCGCGGGCGTGTCCCAGATCTGCTCGAGGACGGCCATCGAGTTGCGTCGTCGCAGGTAGGAGCGGTCGCCGGTGCGGGCTGAGGATGCGGTGTCCATGGCAGTTGACAGGCTACTGCATCGGCATTACATTTCCAACTTGCATAAATAAGTTCCTTCTCCTGATGGGCTGGCTTCGATGACGAACACCACCGTGACGGTGCGCCCGCCGGACGCCCGGCGCGCCCCCGAGCGCCGCGACCGACCCCCGGGTCGTCGGCGCCGGCGCAGCTCCGACGGCCCGACAGCCGCGCTGTACCTGCTACCGGCCGTGGTCGGCTTCGTGGTCTTCATGCCTGGCCGATGATCCGAGGGGTCGGCATCAGCCTCACCGACTGGAACCTGCTCACCGAGGCCAGGTGGGTCGGCCTGGACAACTACGCCGACCTCTTCCAGGACCCGCTCTTCTGGAACGCGCTGCGCGTCACCGCCGTCTACGTGGTCGTGAACATCACGACCCAGATGGCCCTGGGGCTCACGATCGCGCTCCTGATGCAGCGGCTGAGCATCGGGCTCGCGGCACGCAGCGCGATCCTGCTCCCCTGGCTGATCCCGAACGTCACGATCGCGATCGTGACGCTGTTCATGCTCGACCCCAACGTCGGGTTCGTGAACCACGTCCTGGAGTTCGTCGGTGCCCGCACGCAGAGCTTCTACGGCAGCTCGGACCTGGCGATCGTCACCGTCGCGCTGGTCAACACCTGGCGCAACATGGGCTACACGGCCCTGCTGTTCTACGCGGGGATCCAGACGATCTCGCCGTCCGTCTACGAGGCCGCCGCCCTCGACGGGGCCTCGTACCTGCGGACCTTCCGGTCCGTCACGCTGCCGCTGCTGCGGCCCATCACCGCGCTGGTCCTCGTGGTGTCGATGATCGGCTCGTTCCAGATCTTCGACACCGTCGCGGTCGCGACCTCCGGCGGCCCGGGCAACTCCACCCGCGTCATCTACTACTACATCTACCAGAAGGCGTTCGAGCAGTTCGACATGGGCTACGGGGCCGCGATGGCCGTGGTGCTCTTCGCGATCATCTTCACCTTCAGCCTCGTGCAGCTCCGAGCTCTGCGCGCGACGGAATCGGACGGTAACTGATGTCCTCCTCGACCCCACCTGCCGCCCGCGGAACCCTCGTGAGGCGTCGACCGCGCAGACGGCTCACCCCGAGCACGGCGCTGTCGTGGACGGCGCTGATCGTCCTCCTGGTCATCACCGTCTTCCCGTTCCTGTGGATGCTGCGGACGGCCTTCACGGCGAACAGCGACATCTTCTCCGGCAGCATGTCCCTGGTCCCACCCGATCCCACCGCGATCAACTTCAGCCGGGTGCTGGGGCTCGCCACGCCCGAGGAGGCCGCGGCCGCGGGCGGCAGCGGGCAGAACGTCGACTTCTTCCTCTACCTGCGCAACTCGCTGGTCTTCACCGGGGTCGTCGTGACCTGCCAGGTGGGCTTCAGCGCGCTGGCGGCGTACGCGTTCTCCCGGCTGCGGTTCACGGGGCGAGACGTGATCTTCACGGTCTTCCTCGCCGGGATGATGGTCCCGCCCATCTTCGCCGTGCTGCCGAACTTCGTCCTCATGCGGAACCTCGGGTGGATCGACACGTTCGCGGGCCTGGTGGCGCCGTACCTGCTGATGACACCGTTCGCCATCTTCTTCCTGCGCCAGTTCTTCCTCGGCATCCCCCGGGAGATCGAGGAGGCGGCGCTGCTGGACGGCGCCGGAAGGTTCCGGGTGCTGACGCGGATCATCCTGCCGATGGCGTCCGGACCGATGGCGACGCTGGCGATCATCCAGGCAGTCACGGCCTGGAACGAGTACCTGTGGCCGCAGCTCGTGGGGCGGGACCCGAGCGTGCGGCTCCTCAACGTCGCGGTCGCGACGTTCGCCCAGTCCTCGCCCTCGACGTCGCCGGACTGGTCGGGTCTGATGGCTGCCGCCTCCCTGCAGGTCGTCCCGATGCTCCTGCTCCTGATCGTCTTCGGTCGCAAGATCGTCGACTCGCTGGGCTTCTCCGGCGTCAAGTAGTCGCCACCCCCACCGGTCCCGCGCCTGAGCGGGCCGTCACCTGAAAGGCACTCCCATGAACACTCGGCATCTGCGCACAGTGGCGCTGATCGCTGCGTCGACCATCGCCCTCGGGGCCTGCTCCGCGGGATCCGGCAGCGGCGGCGGGGACGGCGGCGACGTCACCCTGACGTACTCGCTGTGGGACCCGAACCAGCTCCCCGCCTACCAGCAGTGCACCGACGCCTTCACCGCGGCGTCGGGCATCGAGGTCGAGATCAACCAGCAGGGCTGGGACGACTACTGGAAGACGATCACCACCGGCATCGTCTCGGGGACCGCGCCCGACGTGATCACCGACCACGTCCAGTACTACCCGGAGCTCGCGGCGAACGGGCAGCTCCTCGACCTGCAGCCCTACGTCGAGAAGGACGGGATCGACCTCGACCGGTACACCGCGGGGCTCGCGGACCTGTGGGTCAAGGACGGCGCCCGGTACGGGCTGCCGCAGGACTGGGACACGATCGGCCTCGTCTACAACACCGCCGACCTCCAGGAGGCGGGGGTCGACCCCGCGGCGCTCGACGAGCTGACGTGGAACCCGACGGACGGCGGGACCTTCGGCAGCCTCATCGCGCGGCTCACGATCGACAAGAACGGCGTGCGCGGCGACGAGCCCGGCTTCGACAAGGACGCCGTCCAGACCTACGGGTGGGGTCTGGAGACCGGCGGAGGCGTCGTCGGGCAGACGCAGTGGTCGTGGAGCGCGCTCTCCACGGGCTTCGAGTACCTCGACGAGAACCCGTTCGGCACCGAGTACCAGCTCGACGACCCGCGGCTCGCCGAGACGTTGACCTGGTGGCAGCAGCAGATCGAGGCGGGCTACATGGTCCCGTTCGAGAACGCCGGCCAGCTCGGGCTGGAGCCGCAGCTCCTGCAGAACAAGGCGGCGATGATCTCCGACGGGTCCTGGCGCATCGGCACGTGGGCGGGTGCGAGCGAGCAGGACTTCGCGTTCGCGCCGCTGCCCGTGGGGCCTGAGGGGCGCAAGACCATCATCAACGGCCTCGCGCCGTCGATCATCGCGGGGACCGAGCACCCCGACGAGGCCTGGGAGCTCGTCAAGTTCATCGGCTCGTCCGAGTGCCAGGACCTCGTGGCCGAGACCGGGGTCGTCTTCCCCGCCATCACCGAGGCGGCCCAGCGGTCCGCAGAGGTCCGGGCGGAGCAGGGCGTCGACGTCTCGGCGTTCCTGGACCAGGCCCAGGACCCCGACGGCGTCGCGTACTACCCCATCACGCTGCACGCCAACGAGATCCAGTCCGAGGCGCAGGCCGTCATCGACGACATCCAGCAGCGCAAGGTCGACCCCGCCACCGCGCTGGCGACCCTGAACGGCCGCATCAACAACTTGTTCGACTAGCCGCACCACGCGGGTGGTGCCGTGGTCGACACCGCGGCACCACCCGCATCCCAGACCGGAGACCGACGACCGTGACGCACACCCACACGATCCACACCGCTGACGGCCCCCTCACCGTCCGCTCGAGCAGCCGACCGGAGGAGAGCGCCGGCGGGTTCCTGCTGCGCGGGGCGAACCTCAGCATCGAGCACCCCTTCGGGGCCACGAGCTTCTACCGCAACGGCTGGAACTCCTGGTCGCCCACCGGGTGGCGATCCTTGTCCGACGAGCCTCTGCGCATCTACGACAACCCCGAGCGGCTCCTGACCGCGGACGACGCCGCGGTCGACGACCCCACCCGCCACCAGGGGAGCGTCCTCGGGGCCCTCGACGCGGGCGCGGGGCAGGTCCTGCTCCTGGGCGCGCTCGACCTGGGGACGTCGCTCGTCGGCGCCGACGACGGACGCATGTGGGGGACGGGCGAGTCCACGGGGACCGAGTGGTACCTCGCGATCGGCGACGAGACCGTCGTGTTCGCGCAGTACGCGGGGCTGGTCGCGTCCCGGCTGGGGCGCGCGACGGGCTCCGTCGGCCCGGTGTGGTCGTCCTGGTACTCGTTCTTCGAGAACATCGACGAGGTCTCCCTGGGGGAGGCGATCGACGACCTCGCGGGGTACCCGTTCGACGTCGTCCAGGTCGACGACGGGTGGGAGAAGGTCGTCGGCGACTGGACGGAGGGGCCGGGGTTCCCGTCCGGGCTGGAGCGGCTCGTCGCGCGCATCACCGGCGTCGGCGCCCGTCCGGGCCTGTGGCTGGCCCCGTTCATCTGCCTGCCGCAGTCCGACACGGCCCGCGACCACCCCGAGTGGCTCGTGCAGGACGCCGACGGTGGGCCGCTGGTCGCGGGGTACAACTGGGGCACGCACTACTACGCCCTGGACACGACCCGGCCCGACGTCCAGGACCACCTGCGGGCGCTCTTCACCCGTCTGACCGGGATGGGCTTCGCCTACTTCAAGCTCGACTTCATGTACGCCGGCGCGCTCCCCGGTGTCCGCTCGGGCGGCGGCCACCGCGAGGAGGTCTACCGCGCCGCGGTCGAGCTCGTCCGGGACGCGGTCGGGCCCGACACCTACCTCCTGGGGTGCGGTGTCCCGATGCTGGCCTCCGTGGGGCTCTTCGACGGGGTGCGGGTGGGGCCCGACGTCGCCCCGTACTGGGACAACTCCGAGCGCCGGCGCGACCCCAGCGGCCCCGGCGCGCTCAACAGCCTCGCCAGCTCCGTCGCGCGGACGTGGATGAAGGACTGGTACGACGTCGACCCGGACGTCGTGTACTTCCGCTCGCGCCGCACGCTCCTCGACGAGAACGCCGGCCAGGCGCTCGTCGACCTGGCCCTGATCACCGGGTTCAGGTCCACCTCCGACCCCATCGCCTGGCTCGACGCCGACGAGCGCGAGCGGCTGCGGGACTTCCTCGTGGCGCGGCCACGCATCGAGAGGACCGGGCGGTTCGCCTACCGGATCGGGGACCGCGAGGTCGACTTCGCCGGGTACCTGAGCGGGGACCGCCGCGAGACGGAGTCCATGGTCGTGAAGTGAGCGAGCCGGAGCACCACCCGTGTCAGTCGGTCCCGAGGTCCGACTGCACGGGGGTGAGGGCCGGCGCCTTGGGGACGCGCAGGTCGCCCGAGGACCGGCCACGGAGCCGCCGCGTCGCCCACGGGTAGACGTGCACGCGCACCCACTCGGCGTTCTGCCGGGCCCGGTCGAGGGCCGGGACGGGCGGGAGGGGAGCCAGCGGGTCGTCCCACGTGGCGTCGTCGGGCACCTGCCCCAGGCCCACGAGCGCCGCCTGGGCGACCCGCCGGTGCCCGTCGGGCGTGAGGTGGATGCGGTCCGACGACCACATGCGCCAGTCGTGCAGCGACGCCATGCCCCACAGGTCCAGGACGTGCGCGCCGTGGCGGCGCGCGATCGACCAGATGTGCGCGTTGTAGACCCCGACGCGCCCGCGCGTGAGCCCCACGAGCGGCGAGCCGGACGTGTCGAAGCCCGTGCCGAGCAGCACGTCGATGCCCTCGGCGCGCAGCCTCCCGACCGCGTGGTCCAGGTTGCGGGCGAGGCGGTCGATGTCGGCCGCGGGGCGCAGGATGTCGTTGCCGCCCCCGATGAGGCTCACCAGGTCGGGCTCGAGCGCGAGCGCCGCGGAGACCTGCTCGGCGAGGATCGAGCGCAGGAGCCGCCCGCGGATCGCGAGGTTGGCGTACTCGAGCGGGGCCTCGCCCGCGGCCGTGCGGCGGGTCGACAGGTGCCCGGCCAGGAGGTCGGCCCAGCCGCGCTGGCGGTCGGGGTCGTTCGGGTAGGGGTCCCAGAGCCCTTCCGTGAAGGAGTCGCCGATCGCGACGTAGCTGCCCCAGCGGGGCGCGTTCTCTTCCGGTGGCGTGTCCGGCTGCGTGTCCGGCTGCGAGGTGGTCACGGGTCCATTGTCCGCCACCGGGCGCCGTCCGTCCCGGGAGATTCCTGCCCGACGGCGTCGCGGGGCCCGGGCGGCCGGGTGGCCGCGCGAGGGTCAGGCCGTGGGCAGCGTCCAGTCGACGGGCGTCGCTCCCTGGGCCACGAGGAGCTCGTTGACGCGCGAGAACGGGCGCGACCCGAAGAACCCGCGGCGCGCGGACAGGGGGCTGGGGTGCGCGCTCTCGACGACCGGGGTCTCGCCCAGCAGGGGCTTGAGCGTCGCGGCGTCGCGGCCCCAGAGGATCGCGACGAGGGGCGCTCCGCGGTCGACGAGCGCGCGGATCGCGGCCTCGGTGACGGCCTCCCAGCCCTTGCGGCGGTGCGAGCCTGCGTCGCCCGCGCCGACGGTCAGGACCCTGTTGAGCAGCATGACCCCCTGGTCGCTCCACGCGGACAGGTCGCCGTGCACGGGGGTGGGTGTGCCGAGGTCGGTCGCCATCTCGGCGTAGATGTTCTGCAGCGAGCGGGGGACGGGACGCACGTGCGGCTGGACGGAGAAGGACAGTCCCATGGCGTGCCCGGGCGTGGGGTACGGGTCCTGACCGACGATCAGGACGCGCACGTCGGCGAGCGGTCGCTGGAAGGCACGCAGGATGTCCGACGGCGCCGGCTGGTAGGCGCGTCCGGCCGCGGACTCTGCGCGGAGGAAGTCGCCCACGGCACGGAGCCGGGGCTCGACGGGGGCGAGAGCCTCGGCCCAGTCGGGGGCCATGATCTCGGCGAGCGGGCGAGGGGTGCTGCCGTCGGGGACCTGCTCGAGGGCACCCGCGGACGGTGGCGTCGCGAAGCTGTTCACGCCGTGAGGGTACGCGACCGGGTGAATGACACGGGTGTGGTTCGCGCGTAGGCTGGAGCGGTCCAGGTCCTGGCCCCGTCGAGGGGCCGGACGCGTCCGACGAGTGAGGAACCTGCCCATGAGCGAAGCGTTCGCCGCGACCGAGCCCCTCGTCGCGCCCGCCGGGACGGACGAGGCGTCGGTCACGGGACCGGGTCTCTCGACCCGGGACCAGGAGATCCTGGCCTTCGAGCGGCAGTGGTGGAAGTACGCCGGGGCCAAGGAGCAGGCGGTCCGTGAGCTCTTCGACATGACGGCGACCCGCTACTACCAGGCGCTCAACACCCTGATCGACTCCCCGGCCGCGCTCGCGCACGACCCGATGCTCGTCAAGCGCCTGCGCCGCATGCGGTCCACCCGGCAGCGTGCGCGGTCCGCCCGCCGCCTCGGCGACATTTAGTCGCTGAGCCAAGTCGGGCTAACCTGTCGCCGTGAGCAAGAGCGATTACCCCTACGCGCCTGACGAGTTCGACGTCCCCGCGCCCGAGGGCGCGCCCGTGGGGGTCTATCGCGCTCCGCGCAGCGGCTGGAGCAAGACCTGGCCCTTCCTCCTCGTCGCGGTGATCTTCGCGGGTCTCGCGATCGGTGGGGTCGCGGCGATCTCGGGCGGGTTCGCCGGGACGCCGTCGGCAGGACCCAAGGAGCCTGCGGTCGAGACGCCGGCCGGGACGGACGCCGAGGAACCGCCTGCCGACGAGGGCGCGGCCGAGGAGCCGCCCGCGGACGGTGGGACGGCCGAGGAGCCCCCGGCGGACGACGGGACGGCGGAGGAGCCGGTCGCGCCGGCCGTCGACGTCGCGACCCTCCTGGCCGCCGCGGACAAGGCAGCGTTCGTCCGTGTCATGAACGACGACGGCCCCGATGGCGAGTCCCGTGTCGGCAAGGCCGCGCTGGACGCCCAGGGGTTCACGGGCGTCGAGTTCGAGGCGTACCCCGGCGACTCGGGTGTCACGGCGAACTCCATCTGGTACGTCGAGAACCGCCGGGAGACGGCGCTCGCGGTCGCTGCCGTGCTCGGCATCCCCGCCGAGCAGGTCACGCAGCAGACTCTTCGCGAGGGCGACGTCATGGTCATCGTCAAGGAGAAGCTGACTCCGGCGTCCTGACGGGCTGCGCCCGACCGGCCGGTTCGTCGGGCGCGCTTTCGGCGCGTGAGCCCTGCCACTAGGCTCGGACGCACCCCGGGACGCTGGTGTCCCGAGGTCCGTACGCAGGTCCGCACCCCGCGAGGAGACGCAGATGGCTCAGGGCACCGTGAAGTGGTTCAACGCCGAGAAGGGCTTCGGGTTCATCACCCCGGCCGCCGGCGGTCCGGACCTGTTCGTCCACTACAGCTCGATCCAGAGCGACGGCTACCGGTCCCTCGACGAGGGCCAGCAGGTCGAGTACGAGCAGGGGCAGGGCCAGAAGGGCCCGCAGGCCGAGCAGGTGCGCGCGCTCTGAGTGCCGTGACCCCAGCTCGTCACCTGGCCGAGGTGGACGTCGTCGTCGTCGGTTCCGGGCCCAACGGGCTCGCCGCGGCGGTCACGTGCGCTCGGGCGGGGCTGTCCGTGCGCGTCCTGGAGGCGCAGCCCACGGTCGGTGGCGGGTCCCGCACGCTCGAGCTGGGGCTGGCCGAGGGCATGGTCCACGACATCTGCTCGGCCGTGCACCCCATGGCGTGGGCCTCGCCGTTCTTCCAGGCGTTCGACCTGCCCTCGCGCGGGGTCGAGCTGCTCGTCCCGGAGGTCTCGTACGCCCAGCCGCTGCCGGGGGGCCGGGCGGGGGTCGCGTACCGGGACCTCGACCGGACGGTCGACGGGCTGGGGCCCGACGGCGCCGCGTGGCGCTCGCTCGTCGGCTCGCTGTCCCGGAACCCCGGGCACGCGGTCGCGACGGCCCTCTTCGACAAGCGCAGCATCCCCACGGGCCTCCTTCCGCGCGGCGTCCCGACCGCGGCGCGGTTCGCCCTCGGGGTCCTCGAGCAGGGCACGGGCCTGTGGGACCGGCGGTTCGTGGGGGACGTCGCGCCGGCGCTCCTGACGGGCGTCGCGGCGCACGGCATCGCCCCCATGCCGTCGCTCGCCTCGGCCGGGGTCGCGATGCTCCTCGCGTCCCTCGCGCACAGCGAGGGTGGCTGGCCCGTCCCGCGCGGCGGCTCGGGGGCGATCGTGACCGCGCTGGTCGCAGACCTCGAGGCGCACGGGGGCCAGGTCGTGACCGACCACCCGGTCCGTTCGGAGTCGGACCTCCCGCCGGCGCGCGCGATCATCTTCGACACGACCCCGCGCACGGTCGTCGAGGTCTTCGGGTCCCGCCTGACGGGACGGGCCGCACGTGCGCTCACGGCGTTCCCGTACGGCAACGCGGCGGCCAAGGTCGACTTCGTCCTGCGCGGGCCCGTCCCGTGGCAGCACGCCGACGTCGGGCGGGCGGGAACCGTCCACGTCGGTGGCACGCGGGCCCAGATGGCCGCCGCCGAGGCCGCGGTCGCCGAGGGGCGGCACGCCGAGCGTCCCATGGTGCTCGTGAGCGACCCGACCGTCGTCGACCCGTCGCGCCGGGTGGGGGACCTGCGCCCCCTGTGGGCGTACGCGCACGTCCCTGCCGGCTCGACGGTCGACGTCACCGAGGCCGTCACGGCCCAGGTCGAACGGTTCGCGCCCGGTTTCCGCGACGTCGTCGTGTCCTCGCGCTGCGTGCCCGCCGCGCGCATGAGCGAGCACAACGCGAACTACGTGGGCGGCGACATCTCGGCCGGGGCCGTCAACCTGTGGCGCATGGTCGCCCGCCCGACCGCACGCCTCGACCCGTACGCGACGGGGCTCGACGGGGTCTACCTGTGCTCGGCCTCGACGCCTCCGGGCCCCGGGGTCCACGGGCTCGGCGGCTGGTACGCGGCGCAGCGCGTGCTGCGCCGGGAGTTCGACGTGCCTCACCTGCCACGGTTGGCGCCCTGACCTCTGGGTCCGGGCCCTGGCGGCTCAGGGGAGCGTCGCGCCCGCCGCGCGCTGGTCCTCGAGCTCGGCCAGCGTCAGCACGACGAGCGACGCGCTCCACGTGAGGGGGGCGACCGCGGCGGGGGACCCGTCCGCGAGGACCTTCTCCGGGATGGCCCCGGAGGCCGTCCGGTGCTGGTCGAGCCAGTCGAGCCAGCTCTCCGCGACCTCGATCTCTCCCGTCGAGGCGCCCGCCAGGGCGAACAGCGCGGTCTGCGGCGTCCAGGAGATCCCGTCGGTGCGCCACCCGGCTCCGGGGGCGACGCCGCCCGCAGGGCGCAGCATGGACATGACCGACGATCGCCACGCCTCGTCGGCGCCGCTCAGCGCCGTGGGCTGGAACGGTGGCAGGGCGAACGTGGTCGCGGCGTCCTGCGGCCCGCCGGACGCGTGCCGCGGGTACCCCTGGGGGCCGAACCGTTCCTCGACCGCGGCCCGCAGCCGGAGCGCTGCGCGGGCCGCGTCGGCCGCCCGGTCCCAGCGCTCGGCGTCGGCGTAGATCGACAGGGCCCCCTCGAGGCCTGCGAGCAGCGGGGCCGCGGTGCCGAGCGTGAGCTCGGTCGGGTGGACCTCCCAGTAGTCGCTCGACGGCGGCGGCAGGGCGGTCTCCGGGTCGAGGAGCCCCAGCACGTAGTCGGTCGACGCGTCGACGAGCGGGGCGAGGCGCTCGTGCGCCGCGGCGCGTTCGCCGGGGTCCTCGATCTCGTCGATCACGGTCCACGCGGACCACAGGGCCCACCCGTTGCCGTCGGACTGGAGGCCGCGCTCGTCCGGGACCCCGGACGCGTCGGGGAGGTAGCGTGCGTGGAACGAGCCGTCGGGCTCCTGGACCGAGCGCAGGAAGTCGAGCACGCGCAAGGCGTCGTCGACGTGCCCCGTCCGGGCGTACGCGGCCGCGGTGAACGAGGAGTCGCGCGGCCACACGTAGCGCCAGCGCGGGGAGGCGGCCGCGAGGGAGGCCCCGTTCGTGAGCGTCATCGCGTGCATGTCGAGCAGGGCGCTCTCCCCGAGGTCCGCGAACCGGGTGCCGGCGCCGGGGACGTCTCCCGCTGCGAGCCAGGCACGCGACGCGTCCGCGGCGCGCCGGGCGGCGCGGGGGTCCAGGAGCTGGTCGGTCGCGAGCGTCGAGCCGGCGACCACGGTCAGCCGGTCGACCTCGCCGTCCGCCGGGTCGAGGCCGGTCGCGAGCCAGGCCGGGTCGAGCGCCGCGGGGTCGAGGACCCGGCTCCCGTCGAGGTAGGTGGCCGCCATGTCCCGGGGGAGGCGGAGCAGGGAGTCGGCGCCGGCCGTGGCGACGCCGTCCTGGTAGAGGTCGACCTGCGCGTCGGTCGGGAGCGGGGCGGGGGTCGCGCCCGCGGTGGCCAGCACGACGACGGGGGCGATCGCCGCCCCCAGCACCGCCAGCCGCCACCTCGTCGTCGCGAACCTCACGCTAGGCATCCTAGGGCGAGGCGGACGCTCGTCGTTCCGCTGGGGGCGATAGGGGCTGCCCGGTCTTGCACTCGCACCGGGGGAGTGCCAATAATGGCGTTAGCACTCTCGTCATGAGAGTGACAGAATTCTCTGGTCGTCAGGTGAGGCCCGCGAGTCGGCGTGACATGAACGCCGGTGTGCGCGAGCCGTCCGTCGCGGGCGCCGACCGACCGCCACACGCCACCAGCGGAGGATCAATCCCCATGGCAAAGATCATCGCCTTCAACGAGGAGGCTCGTCGCGGGATGGAGCGCGGGCTCAACGTCCTCGCCGACACCGTGAAGGTCACGCTCGGCCCCAAGGGCCGCAACGTCGTCCTCGACAAGAAGTGGGGCGCGCCCACCATCACCAACGATGGTGTGAGCATCGCCAAGGAGATCGAGCTCGACGACCCGTACGAGAAGATCGGTGCGGAGCTCGTCAAGGAGGTCGCCAAGAAGACCGACGACGTCGCGGGTGACGGCACCACCACCGCGACCGTGCTCGCCCAGGCGCTCGTGCGCGAGGGCCTGCGCAACGTCGCGGCCGGGTCCAACCCGATCGCCCTCAAGCGCGGTATCGAGAAGGCTGTCGAGGCCGTGACGGCCCAGCTGCTCGTCGCCGCCAAGGAGATCGAGACCAAGGAAGAGATCGCCGCCACGGCCGCGATCTCGGCCGGTGACCCCGCGATCGGCGAGCTCATCGCCGAGGCCCTCGACAAGGTGGGCAAGGAAGGCGTCATCACCGTCGAGGAGTCGAACACGTTCGGCCTCGAGCTCGAGCTCACCGAGGGCATGCGCTTCGACAAGGGCTTCCTGGCCCGCTACTTCGAGACCGACCCCGAGCGTCAGGAAGCGGTCCTCGAGGACCCGTACGTGCTGATCGTCGAGTCGAAGATCTCGAACGTCAAGGACCTGCTGCCGCTGCTCGACCAGGTCATGAAGGCCGGCCGCAGCCTCCTCATCATCGCCGAGGACGTCGAGGGCGAGGCCCTGGCCACCCTCGTGCTGAACAAGATCCGTGGCACGTTCAAGTCCGTCGCCGTCAAGGCTCCGGGCTTCGGCGACCGCCGCAAGGCCATGCTGCAGGACATCGCGATCCTCACGGGTGGCCAGGTCATCTCCGAGACGGTCGGCCTCAAGCTGGAGACCGCGACCCTCGACCTGCTCGGCCAGGCTCGCAAGGTCGTCGTCACCAAGGACGAGACCACGATCGTCGAGGGTGCCGGCGACGCCGACCTCATCGCGGGTCGCGTGAACCAGATCCGTTCCGAGATCGAGAAGTCGGACTCCGACTACGACCGCGAGAAGCTCCAGGAGCGCCTCGCCAAGCTCGCCGGTGGTGTCGCGGTCATCAAGGCCGGTGCCGCGACCGAGGTGGAGCTCAAGGAGCGCAAGCACCGCATCGAGGACGCCGTCCGCAACGCGAAGGCTGCCGTCGAGGAGGGCATCGTCGCCGGTGGTGGCGTGGCCCTCATCCAGGCCGGTGCCGTGGCGTTCGAGACCTCGGCGATCACCGACCTGGTCGGTGACGAGGCGACCGGTGCGCAGATCGTGCGCGCCGCGATCGACGCCCCGCTCAAGCAGATCGCGATCAACGCGGGTCTCGAGGGTGGCGTCGTGGCCGAGAAGGTCCGCAACCTCCCCTCGGGCCACGGCCTGAACGCCGCGACCGGCGTCTACGAGGACCTGCTCGCCGCAGGCGTCAACGACCCGGTCAAGGTCACGCGCTCCGCGCTGCAGAACGCTGCGTCGATCGCCGCGCTGTTCCTCACGACCGAGGCGGTCGTCGCGGACAAGCCGGAGAAGAACCAGCCGATGCCGGGTGGCGACGGCGGCATGGGCGGCATGGACTTCTGATCCGTCCGCTCGCGCGGCCGGGCTCGTAGGAGCCCGCGCAGCCGACTCGAAGGGCCGTCCGGCCAGGGAGACCTGGCCGGGCGGCCCTTCGTCGTCCCCGGGGCCTCGACCGCAGGGATCGAGATGGCAGATTGTCGCCATCTGTCCGTTCCGTGGACGGGGTCTTCCGAGCGGGTGAAGTCTGTGCTGAGGTCTACCTCAGTGAGGAAAGGTTTGACCGCTCATGACCACGCACCTCGCGAACGGCTCCCGGCCCCGACCGAGGAGGTGCCGGAGGGGCGCTGCTCCGACGACCCGAAGAGGCGCCCCCGCGTCCTGGGGCCGTCCGGGCGGCTCGAGCGCGCCCTCGCACCCCTGCGGCGGCACCCGGGCAGCCGTCGTCAGGTCCTGGTCGGCGCGGGGCTCGTCGCGCTGGTGCTCGGGCTGTTCGTCGCCTCGATCATGGTCGGCGAGTACGTGCTGCCCGCGGGCGACGTGGTCCGGACGCTGCTCGGCGCGGGAGACCCGGGCGACCGGTTCGTGGTCCTGGGCCTGCGCGCCCCGCGCGCCCTGACCGCGCTCGTCGTGGGCTTCGCGCTCGGTGCCGCCGGGGCGATCACGCAGTCCGTGGCGCGCAACCCGCTCGCGAGCCCCGACATCCTGGGCGTCACCGCCGGGGCCACCGCCGCCGCGGTCGCGGCCATCGTGCTCGCCGGAACGGGCACGGGCGCGGTCGGAGGGTTCCTGATCGCGTCCGGGCTGCCGGTCGTCGCCGTCCTCGGCGGCCTGGTCGCGACCGCGCTCGTCTGCGCGCTCGCGTGGCGCGGCGGGATCGAGGGGTACCGGCTCGTGCTCGTGGGGCTCGGGGTCAACGCGGGTGCGTCGGCGATCACGTCGTGGCTCCTGGTGCGGGCCGAGCTGCCGGACCTCAACGCGGCCCTCGTCTGGATGACCGGGAGCCTCAACCGGGCGAGCCTCGCGATCGTCGGCCCGGTCGCTGCCGTGGTCGTGGTCGCCGTCGTGCTCAGCGCGCTCTCGACCCGCTGGCTCGCGGTCCTGCGCTTCGACTCGCGCGTGATCGTGGGCCTGGGCGTCCGCCGGTCGGCCGCCCAGCTGGTGCAGATCGGGCTGGCCGTGGTCCTCGCGGCAGCCGCGACCGCTGCGGCCGGGCCCGTCCCGTTCGTCGCGTTCGTCGCGCCCCAGATCGCGTGGCTGGCGCTCGCGGCCCAGGGCCCGCCCCCGCTCGGCGCCGGGCTCGTGGGGGCGTGCGTGGTCCTCGCGGCGGATCTCGGGGCGCGTTCGCTGCCCGTGGACCTGCCGGTCGGGGTCGTGACCTCGGCGGTCGGCGCGCCGTTCCTGCTGTGGCTGCTCCTGCGCGAGAGCCGCGAGGTGCGCTGAGGGGGCGGTGCGCCGAGCGCACCGGGCCTCAGGGGAGGCCGAGCCGGGCGGTCGCCCCGGCACCGTGCCGTGCGAGGAGCGTCGACCCGGCGCAGAGCGTGACCGTCCCGAGCGCGACGGCGGCGAGGGACGAGGTGCCGTCGTCGGGTCCGCCCCGGACGACGGAGCCCGTCGCGCGGAGCGTCTGCTGCAGGCCCACGTCCGAGACCGCGAGCCGATCTGGCGCGGGGAGCGCGCCCCCGCTGCGGACGACCGCCGCCGGGCGGTCCGCCCGGGACAGGAGCAGGTCGTCGCGCGGCGCGAGCAGCCCCGTGCCGACCGCCTTGAGCACGGCCTCGCGGCGCACCCACGACCGCGTGAACGTCACGGCGTCCCAGCCACCGACCGGGACCTCTTCCGGGGGGACGGCGTCGAGCAGGTCCCGGAGATGGTCCCGGGCCGGTGCCGTGGACTCGACGTCCACGCCGACGTCCACGCCCGCTGCGAGGTCCGGGTCGCCGTCGCTCGTGGCGTCGCCCGCGACGCCTCGGGAGCTGGTCACGGTCCCGACGACCGCGACCAGCACCCAGCCGCCCGCGTGGGCGATCGAGAACGACGGTGCCCCCTCGACGAACGGCCGGCCAGGGGAGGCGCCGTCCCGCCGCCCCAGCCGGACCGTGACGTCGGCCGGGTCGACGCCCAGGCGTTCGCCCAGCGCTGCGCGGACCAGGGCCCGGCCGGTGACGAAGCGCCGGCGGTCCTCCTCGTGCCGGAACGTGGCTGCCCTCAGCCCCTCGTCGCGGGAGAGCCATCCAGCGGCTCCCGTCGCACCGGGTGCGGCGCACCAGACGGTGACGCTCGCGGTCAGGAGGGGAGTCGGCACGTCGACACTCTAGGGGCCGGGACGGTCCCTGGGGCTGCGAGAGCGGTGTGTGATCCGTGCGTCTCAGTCGAGCACGGCTGTCGCCTCGACCTCGACGAGGACATGAGGTTCGAACAGGGCCTCGACACCGATGAGCGAGGAGGGCGGCATGGGCTGCGGGATCTGGAGGCGGGCGGCGACGGTCTCGATGCCGGCCAGGAACTCGCCCATCCTGTCGGGCGTCCAGCGGGCGACGTAGAACGTGAGACGGACCACGTCGCGGAACGTGGCCCCTGCCGCCTCGAGCCCGTTCGCGGTGCTCACGAGCGCTTGCGCGACCTGCCCGGCGAGGTCGTCCGGGTCGACCGGTCGACCGTCGTGGCCCGCGGCGACCTGCCCGGCGACGTGCACCTGGCGGGTTCCGGTGCTGATCGCGACGTGGTGATAGGGAGTGCCCGCCACCAGGGTGGCAGGGGAGAGGAGACTGACGGTCATGGGTGGTCCTTCGTCGATGGTCGGGGTGGTACCCCAG
Source organism: Oerskovia sp. 140933 (assembly GCF_059651515.1). Classification (NCBI taxonomy): domain Bacteria; kingdom Bacillati; phylum Actinomycetota; class Actinomycetes; order Micrococcales; family Cellulomonadaceae; genus Oerskovia; species Oerskovia sp. 140933. Next base: position 79,307 of record NZ_JAMXIO010000015.1, on the reverse strand, counting down.
TGATACGTGGTTGCCGAAGGACACTTCAACGAGACTAGGTCTCGTGACAGAAACCTCTCGCCATGCCGGCGACCGTCTGGAGATCACTGTTTCGCACCGGGACCTGCTCGGCCAGGTGCTGGACAAGTGGTCGGTCCACGTCCTCGACGAGCTCTGCGAACGCCCTTCCCGCTTCAACGAGCTACGCCGCGCGATCCCCGCCGTCACGCAGAAGTCCCTCACGGCCACCCTGCGCCGGCTGGAGCGCAACGGGATCGTCGAGCGGGTCGTGGTCCGCTCGCGCCCGGTCGCCGTCGAGTACCGCATCTCAGCGCTGGGCAAGTCGCTCCGGACACCGATCGACGCGCTTCTCGGGTGGGTCGCGACGTATGGCGAGGACGTCGAACGCGCCCGCGACCGGTTCGACGACGAGGCCGCGCACGAGCCGGAGGCACGCGGCGCGCAGGGTCAGCCGACCCTGCTCACCCGCTTCTCGGAGAGCTGGAGCAGCGCACCCCGGTAGCCGACCATGCCCACGTCCTGGGTGTCCGTGCCGGTCCACAGCACCTCGCCGGTCGCGAGGTCGTACCCGACGGACCGGGCGGACCCGTCGGCGGTGCGGGAGAGGACGACCATCTGGGCACCGTCGGTGGCGGCCCCGAACGGGTAGACCGAGTCCTCGCCGGGCACGGTCCACAGCGTGCGGCCCGTCGCTGGGTCGATCGCGGTCAGGCCGTTCGCGCCGTCGTCGACGACCATGGCGACGCTCGTGTGCACGTGCAGCGTGCTGCCGGACGTCGAGACCTGCCAGAGCTGCCTACCGTCGGGGTGGAACGCCGCCAGGCCGCTCAGGGTGCCGACGACGACGGTGTCCTCGCTCGTCCCGTCGGAGGCGGACGGCCGGAGGATCTGCCCGGTGACCTCCCACAGTGCAGAGCCCGTGCGGTCGAGCACGACCGAGCGCATGGTCGAGGGATCGAACCGGCTCACGGTTCCCGGGGTCAACGGAAGGACCTCGTCGTCCCGGATGACGGGGTCGTCCAGACGGGTCCCGTCCGCGTCGAACGCCGCGTCGATCCCGCACCCGTCGACCGTGACGACCTGGCCCGTCGTCCGGGAGGTCACCTGGTCGAGCATGAGGGCGGCCTCGATCCCGTCGTCGAGCACCTGGCACTCCCAGGCCTGGGTCGGTGCGACGAACGGCACCCGGTTCTCCCAGAGCACGTCCCCCGAGAGCGCGTCCTCCAGCGTCACGACGACCTCTCGCCCTCCGGGCGCCTCGACGAAGGTGGCGTCCCCGTTCTCGTCGTAGAGCTCGAGAGGGCCGACCGGTGGACCGACGGGGCCGTCGCGGCGGACGTGGACGACCGTGCTGCCCGGCCCCACCGCGTACCCCGATGCCTCGTCGACCGCGCCGAGCTCTCGGCTCCCCGTGACCTGCCCGTCCGCGCCCAGCACCGAGACCACCATGGCGTCCGGGGTACCGGACAGGCACAGCAGGGGCCCCTCGTCCGGGGTGAAGGCCGACCAGTAGACGTCTCGGCCGCAGAACGCCTGCGGCCCGACGGTCGTCTGCCACACCTCCTGACCGGTCAGGACGTCGACGGCGGTGACCGTCTCGCTCGTGCCGGCGGCGTCGCGGCGCAGGAGCATGCCCCCGAACGGCATCCAGACGTGGTCACCGGTGTCCAGGGACCACAGCTCGCGCGGGGGCCCGGTGAACGGCAGCACGCCGCCCTTGCTCGCGACGAGCCGCGCCGCGGTGCGTCGCTCCTCGATCTTCCCGCCGATCGCGAGCCCGCCGACCACGAGGGCGAGGACGGCGGCGCCGGCCGCCCACGGCGTCCAGCGGACCGTCCTCCTGCCCGACGGCGGGTCCCCCGCCCCGGGCGGGCCCTCGTCCTGTCCGTCGCGACCACGCTCGTCGTCGCCCCTGCTGGTCGGGGGTTCCCCGTCCCCAGCAGGTCCCGCCGGTCCCCCCGGCGTGACGGGCTCGTGGTCCAGGTCCTCGACGACCTCGAACGGCACCGCCCGGGGGGCGGCGGACTGGCGGCGGCGCGGCATGCAGGGGAGCCTAGCGACCCGCAGGGATCCGCACCCCCGGGGACCGGCTCGCGACGCCCGTGACCCTCAGCGCAGGAACAGCCGCGCGGCCTGGGCCTCGGCGTCGGCGTACGTCTGCGCCGCGGAGCCGAGCGCGGTCGTGATCGAGTCGAGCGCGGTCTCGACGTGCACCTGCGCGCCCTGCCACTCGACCATGACCCCGGCGAACGCCGTGGCGGCCCCGCCCTGCCAGCTCGCCTGGAGGTCCTGGAGGTTGCGCAGCATGGCGCCCACCTCGGCGCGGATGGCCATCACGGACCCTCCGACCGCCGCGCTCGCCTGCGCGACCCGTGCGCTGTCGACCTCGTACCTGCTCATGTCGTCCTGCCTCTCTCCGGTTCCGAGGGGCTCCGTCCGGGCCCCGCCCGGCGTGACGGTCGCGACCGGGTGGGCAGGACGCTAGGGGTGAGCGGCGCCGTCGGGCAGGGGCAGACGCAGCACCTGTGCGCGCGGCCTCAGGGCGCGGGCCTGTGCACGGCTCGTCCCCGTGGCGAACCGGGACACGCCGGCACGCGCCGGGCTGCTCAGTGCGGCGACGGCGCGACGAGCGCCGGCGGGGCCGACGCCTCGAGCTTCTTCTGCTCCTTGCGCAGGCGCTGCAGCTCGGCGTCCAGGTTCTGCCGCGCGGGCTCTTCCCACGCGGCACCGAGAGGGCTCGAGAACAGCGAACGGCGGTCGAGCAGCTTGGTGATGATCGCGGTGCGCGCGCGCAGGTAGTCGGCGAGCGGGATGTGCGCGTACTCGTCGCGCACGTCCTTGAGGTACTCCTTGTACCGCTGGGGCTCGGCCGCGAGCATCGCGAGGTCCGCGTCGCACAGCACCGCGCAGTCGAAGTCCGCAGGGTCCGGCGCGTGGCGCACGAGCGCGTTGACGAGGAACGCGACACGGCGGCACGCCTTCTCCGGGACCCCCAGCGCGGACAGCTGCTCGAACGCGAGCGCCGCGCTCGCGCTCTCGTCCTCGCCGCCCTTGTTGGCGTACGCGGCCTTGCGCGCCGCGTCGAAGATCGCGCCGTGGTACCAGGCCGCGAGGCGGACCACGTCGGCGTCGTGCGTCTCCTCCGCGAGCTCGTCGACGCGTCCGAGCACGTCGGCGAGGTGGCGCAGGTTGTGGAAGTGCCGGTCCGGCTGGTTCCACCGTTCGAGGAGTCCCTCGCCCACGGCGCGGATCTCCTCGAGCGGGGCCGTCGCCCCGGCGCCCTTGCAGCTACGGGTCCAGGAGGTGAGCAACCACTGCGGTGCGTCAGAGGTGGTGACGCCCATGAGATCAGCCTTCTTCGATGCGGGTACAGGGTGCGTCGACGAGCACGGATGCTCCTTCGAGCCTACGTCCGATCCGCCGACGACCCGCCATCGTAGCCCTGTGTCGGGAGTTCCACGTGAACCGTGAGGCCACCGCCCTGCGTGGGGGCCACGGAGATGTGCCCGTGGTGCGCGCCGACGATCGCCGCGACGATCGCCATGCCCAGGCCGGAGCCCCCCGAGGCGCGGTTGCGGGACGAGTCCGCGCGGTAGAACCGCTCGAACACGTGGGCCGCCTGCTCGGGCGTGATGCCGGGGCCGTGGTCACGGACCTCGAGGACCGCGACGGGCGCGGGACCGCCGCCCTCCGGCGCCTGCACACCGAGCGCGATCTCGACCGGCGTCCCGTCGGGGGTGTGCTGCGAGACGTTGCCGATGAGGTTGGCGAGCACCTGCCGCAGGCGGTCCTCGTCACCGATCACGGTGAGGTCCCTGGGCGCGTCGTCGGCCGCCCCGCCCAACCCCACGATCCGCACCTCGCGCGTCGGGTCGAGCGCGTGGAGGTCGCCTGCGGAGTCGCGTGCGAGCGCCGCCAGGTTCACGGGGTCGCGCCGGATCGGACGGCCCTCGTCGAGCCGGGCGAGCGCGAGCAGGTCGTTGACGAGCGTGCCCATGCGCGTCGCGGAGTCCTCGATGCGCCGCATGGTGTCGTCCATCTGCTCGGACGTCGTGAGGGCTCCCATCCGGTACAGCTCGCCGTAGCCGCGCACCGTCGCGAGCGGGGTGCGCAGCTCGTGGCTGGCGTCCGACACGAAGCGCCGCATCCGCGCCTCCGAGGCCTCCGAGGCCGCGAAGGCCCGCTCGATGTGGTTGAGCATGGTGTTGAGCGACTCCGCGAGCGAGCCGACCTCGGTGCTCGGCGGGGCGGGCCGCACGCGGCGTGTCAGGTCGCCACCGGCGATGTCCGCGGCGGCCTCCTCGATCTCGCGCAGCGGGCGCAGCGCACGCTTGACCGCGAGGTACGCGACCGCGCCACCGATCAGCGCGATCCCCAGGGCACTGACCGCGAGCGTCCTGCCGAGCACCTTGACGGTCTCGTGGATGCCGCTGAGCGGGAGCGCGACGAAGGCGGTCGAACCGTCGCCCTTGATGAGCGGCATGACCCGCCACTGCGTCGGGTCCGTCGGGACGATGAACCCGATCGACTTCGGGCCGACGGTGAACGGCTCGCCGACGATGCGCTGGACCTCCTCGGTCGACATCGCCGGGATGTCGGGCGCCCCGAAACGCTCGACGGTGTCCGTGTCGTACAGCGGACTGCTCACGCCGGACGAGAGGCGGTAGACGATGTAGTAGTCGCTGGGCAGGGCGCCCTCGCCCTGGCTGAACTGGCTCAGAGGGTTGTTCGCGACGTTCTCCGAGGTCCGCTGGAGCTGCTGGTCGACCTGCCCCACGAGGTACTGCGCGACCACGGTCGTCGTCGCGAGAGCCGTGATGCCCAGGCCCGCGGCGAGCAGCAGCGCGATGATCGCGACGAGCCGCGCGCGCAGAGGCACCCGGGCGAACCAGCCCCAGTTCTCGGTGGGGACGGGCCTGCCGTAGGGCCGGGGCTCGTCGGGCGAGGGGACGGTCGGCGCGTCGTGCGCGGCAGGGCTGGGCCCACCGGCACCGCTCGGGTCGGCACCGCTGGGGCCGGCACCGCTCGGGCCGTCGCCGCGGCCCGACGGCGCGGCCCTGGTCCCAGGACGCGCCGCACCCTGGGTGAGGGGCGTCGAGGAGGGGCGTGACGTCGTCGGGCCGGGGGGCGGGGGGACCGGCGGCAGCGCGCCCGAGGAGCCCGGCGACCCGGGCGCGCTGCCGGGCGACGAGGGCGGAGACGTGCTCATGACCTGCGGGCGCTCCCCGACTCCGGGGGCGTGCGCAGCAGGTACCCGACGCCGCGCTTGGTGTGGATGAGCGGCTGGACGGGCTCCTCGGTGCCGTCGGGACCGGTCACCGTGAGGTTGTCGATCTTGCGACGCAGGTAGGAGATGTAGGACTCGACGATGTTCGCGTCGCCGCCCCAGTCGTACTGCCAGACGTGGTCGAGGATCTGCGACTTCGAGAGCACGCGGCCCGCGTTGAGCATGAGGTAGCGCAGCAGCTTGAACTCGGTCGGCGACAGGTCCACGACCTGGCCCGCGCGCCGCACCTCGTGCGAGTCCTCGTCGAGCTCGAGGTCGGCGAAGCGCAGCACCGCGGTGTCCTCGGGCTCCGCGTGCGTGCGGCGCAGCACCGCACGGATGCGAGCCACGACCTCCTCGAGGCTGAAGGGCTTGGTCACGTAGTCGTCGCCGCCGACCGTGAGGCCCGTGACCTTGTCCTGCGTGTCGTCGCGCGCCGTGAGGAAGAGCACGGGCGTGTGCTGACCCGTGGCACGCATGCGGCGCGTCACGGTGAACCCGTCCATGTCGGGAAGCATGACGTCCAGGACCACGAGGTCCGGCTCGACGTCGCGCACGAGCTTGAGCGCGCTCGTGCCGTCCGCGGCCGCGAAGACCTCGAAACCGGCGAAACGCAGCGACGTGGACAGCAGCTCACGGATGTTGGGCTCGTCGTCGACCACGACCAGCCGTGCCTCGGGTTCGCTCATGGTTCCAGTGTGCGACCGAACCCTGGGAGTCGCCTGGGCGGCAGCGGTGGGCCCGGGCCGTGGGTGGCGTGCCGGAGCATGGTGCCGCGGGCCGACCCGGTCCTGACACGAGGCCGTCGAGGCGGGAGGATGCAGGCATGCGGATCAGCGACGACCAGAGGAGGGCGCGCCTCGTCGCGCACCAGCTCGACCTCGGGGCGGGCGGTCCCGCCCCGGAGAGCACGGTCGAGGGCGTCGTCGACCGGCTCGTCGCCCTCCACGCGACCGACGCGCCCAGCGTCTACCTGTCCGTCCTCGCGCGCGTCCCCGGGCTGCGCATCGAGGACGTGCAGGCCGCGATGTACGACCGGCGCTCCCTGGTGCGCGTCCTCGCGATGCGCCGCACCCTGTTCGTCGTGCCCCGCGACCAGGTGCCGGTCGTCCACGCCGGGGCGAGCGCCGCCGTCGGGCGCCGGCTGCGGGCACGCCTCCTCAAGGAGCTCGCGACCCTCCCCACGGACCCGCCCGTGACCGACGCCGCGGCCTTCCTGGAGCACGCCGAGGAGCAGGTCCACGACGCGCTGGCCCAGCACGGGCCGCTGACCGGGGCACAGCTCTCGGCGCGGGCCCCCGTGCTGCGGACCGCGTTCCTGCCCACCACGACCAGGTCCTGGGACGTGCGGCGCTCGCTCACCTCTCCGCTGCTGTCGCTGCTGTCGGCCGAGGGGCGGATCGTGCGGGGGGAGCCGACCGGCGGGTGGTCCTCCAACCGTTTCCTGTGGCGGCCCGTCGAGGACTGGCTGCCCGGCGGGGTTCCCGCGCTGGACGAGGCCGAGGCCCGGGTGCGGCTCGCGCACGACTGGCTCGAGGCGTTCGGCCCCGCGACCGTCGCGGACCTCCAGTGGTGGACCGGGTGGAACCTGGGCCAGACCCGTGCCGCGCTCGCGGCGCTCGACGTGCGCGAGGTCGAGCTCGACGGGCTCGGGGCAGGCGTCGCGCTGCGGTCCTCCGACCTGACGCCCGCCCCCGGGGCCGCTGCCGGGCACGTCGCCCTGCTGCCCTCCCTCGACCCCACGGCCATGGGGTGGAAGCACCGCGACTGGTACCTGGGCCCGCACCGGGAGCACCTGTTCGACACGGCCGGGAACATCGGCGCGACCGTCTGGTGGGAGGGGCGCATCGTCGGCGCGTGGGCCGTGCGCCCCGACGGGTCGCCCGCGGTGCGTCTCCTCGAGGACGTCGGGGCCGACGGCGTGGCCGCCGTCGACGCCGAGGCCCGGCGGATCACCGGGCTCCTCGACGGCGGAGGCGTGACCGCGTCGTTCCCCACGCCGCTGTACCGCGAGCTGCGGGGCTGATCCCGCCCGGCCCGCCAGGCCCGCCTGGCCCGCCCGGCCGCTGGCGGGACGCAGGAGGGCGGGGCGGCGCGACGTGCGCAGCCCCGCCCTCCGGTGGGCCCGACGACCCGGGACGGACTCAGAGGTAGCGCAGCGGGTCGAACTCCTCGAGCGGGATGATCCGGACGCGCGGCAGGACCGTCTGGAACGCGCCCACGTTGTCCTCCAGGTCGTAGAAGCTCAGGCCTCGCGACGCGAGCTCGGTGAACCGCGAGTTCACGAACTCGCGGAAGCACAGCAGCCCCACGCGGCGGTCGGTGTCGTCGAGGAGGTCCTCGACCTGCGGGATGAAGTCGCCGTCGTGGCTCGCGAGGAGCACGTCGCCCGGGCGGTCCTGGAGCGCGTCGAGCATGCGCTGGATACCGATGTCGACGACCTTCTCGCTGCTCGACCCGGCCAGCGGGATGGGGCGGTAGCCCATCGCGAGCAGCGCCTGGACGAACGCCATGGGCATCTGCCCCGACGACGCGTTGAGGAAGAACAGGGGCGTGACGTCCTGGTTCCACAGGTTCGCCGCGAAGTCGACGATGCGGTCCCAGCGGGGACGCTCCTCGGGGTTCGGCCGGTGGCCCAGGACGCTCATGCCGAGCGTCGCGTCGATGTTCTCCCCGTCGACGATCAGGTAGGTGCGGCGCCTGGCCTCACCCTGCGTGCTGACGAGGCCGTTCGACGTGCTGGAGTCCGACATGGGGTCCAGCCTATCCGCCGTGGCAGGGCGGGCGGTCCGGCGCGTGGTCGCGTCCCCGACACGGATCGGGTCGAGGCGTGGGCACCGTTTGCACGTGAACCCCGGGTAACGAGTACCTTTCAGCGGTGAACCTCCAGCTTCTCGACCCGGTCCGGATCACGGTCGTCCAGAACTCCCCGGACGTCACCCTGGACACCTTCGCGGACCGGCTCGGTCCTGACGTCCGACTCGTGCGCCCGTTCGACGGCGAGGCCCTGCCGGACGTGACCGACCTGGGTGACGGGCTCGTGGTCCTGGGCGGGCAGATGTCCGCCTACGCCGACGACGTCGCGCCCTGGCTCCCCGCTCTCCGCGACCTGCTGAGCGCGGCCGTGATCTCCGCGGTGCCGACGCTCGGGATCTGCCTGGGTGCGCAGCTCCTCGCGGTCGCGGGCGGTGGGCACGTGCAGGTGGCCGCCCCTCCGGGCCGTGAGGTCGGTCTGACGCGCGTGTTCTGGAAGTCGGGGGCGGAGGCGGACCCGGTCCTGGGCCCGCTGGCCCGCGCCGCGGCGGGGACGGGCAAGCGGGCCCGCTCGCTCACGGTCAGCATGCACGCCGACGCCGTCATCGACCTGCCGGAGGACGCCACCTGGCTGGGCATGTCCGACATGTACCCGTACCAGGCCTTCCGCCACGGTTCGGCCCTGGGGGTCCAGTTCCACCCCGAGTCGACGCTCGACACGATCCGCCGCTGGGCCGAGGGCCACCCCGACGTGGACGCCGACGCGGTCGTGGCCGAGGCCGCCCCCTTCGAGGACGAGGTCCTCGGGACGGGCCGCCTCCTCGCGGAGTCGTTCCTCGCCGTGGTGCACGACGACGTCGCTCGCCGGGGCGTGCGGGCGTAGGTCCGGCGTCGGCGAGGCGGGCGGCCCGGGGCACCAGACGGGTGCGTGCGCACGAGACGGGTGCGCGGGGCCGTGACGGCAGGACCTGTCCGGTGCGGGACCACCCGTCTCGTGGCCGGCGGGCCGCGTGCCCTGCGTGTCCGCGGTCGCTACGGGCCGGTCGGTGGCAGGGTGTCCGGATGATCCGACACACGGTCGCCTTCCGCCTGCGCCACCCCGCGGGGTCCGCCGCCGAGGCCGACTTCCTGTCCGACGCGCGCGTCCTGGCGCAGATCCCGGGCGTCGAGAGGTTCGAGCAGCTGCGCCAGACGAGCACCAAGAACGCGTTCACGTTCGGCTTCTCGATGGAGTTCGTCGACGCCGAGGCGTACGCGGCCTACGACGGGCACCCGGACCACCGGGCGTTCGTGGCGCAGCGGTGGGTGCCCGAGGTCGAGGACTTCCTCGAGATCGACTACGAGCCGCTCACCACCGGCTGACGCGTGCGCCGCAGGACCGGGACGTCCCGGTCCTGCGGCGCACGCCGTCCCTGCGGGACGAGGTCACCAGCCCCCGGCCGGCGCGTCCTGCGTGCTCGCGTCGATCGCTGTCACGGTCGTGGGCGTGATCTGCGGCGCGGGGGAGGACCCGCCGCCCTTGAGCGCCGCGAGCCGGGCCTCGACCTCGATGTTCTCGCCCGAGGTCTCGAGCTCCTCGAACTGCGCGTCGAGGGAGGAGGCGGCGACCTCGGCCTGGCCGAGCGCGAGGGCTTCCTCGCGGCGCACCTTCTCCTCGAAGCGGGAGATCTCGCTCGTGGGGTCGAGCACGTTGATCGAGCTGATCGCGCCCTGGACGGTCTGCTGGGCCTGCGCGGACTTCTGTCGGGCGATCAGCGAGTCGCGCTTGGACCTGAGCTCGCCCAGCTTGCCCTTCATCTGCGCCAGGCCCGTCTTGAGCTTCTCGACGGTCTCGCGCTGGGACGTGATGAGCGGCTCGGCCTGCCGGACCTCGCCCTCGGCGGAGATCTGCCGCTGGAGCGCGACCTTGGCGAGGTTGTCGAACTTGTCGGCGTTCGCGGTGTCGCCCGCGGCGCGGTACTGGTCGGCCCGGGCGGAGGCGGCGGCCGCCTTGTCCCCCCACTCCCGCACGGCGGCGACGTCCTCGTTGTAGTCCTGCTCGGCGAGCCGGAGGTTGCCGATGGTCTGCGCGACGGCCTGCTCGGCGTCGGCGATGCTGTTGGTGTAGTCGCGGACGAGCTGGTCCAGCATCTTCTGCGGGTCCTCGGCGCTGTCGAGGAGCGCGTTGATGTTCGCCTTCGCCAGCTGGGTGATGCGTCCGAAGATGCTCTGCTTCTCTGCCATCGGTCGTGCCTTCCTGCTCGTGGGTACGGGTACGTGCGTGCCGTCCTGACGTGCGACGCTCTGCGACTGGCTGCGGGTCTAGAACCGCCCCCCTCGGCTGGAGCGGCCTCCCGAGGAACCGCCGGAGGACCGACCGCCCCCGCCGAAGCCGCCCCCGCCGAAGCCGCCCCCGAACCCGCCGCCGGAGCGCCGGCCCCCGCCGCCTCCGCCGCGCAGGATCTGGTCGAGGAGGATCCCGCCGAGGACCATGCCGCCGACGTTGCTCCCGCCGCCCGACCCGCCACCGAACATGCCGGGCCCGTTCTGCTGCGACTCCCACGCCGACGCGTCGCGCTGCGCGAGCTGTGCCGCGGCCTGCGCCAGGGAGTCGGCCTGCTGGGCCGTGGCGAGCGCGCGGACGGGGTCGGTGGGTTGCAGGGAGCGGGCTTCGCCGAGGTAGCGGATCGCCTCGGAGAGCCGTGTGCGCGCTTCAGGCCCGACGGCGCCGCGCCGGGTCTCGATGAAGTCGTTCGTCGCGCGGATCTGGGAGTCGACGCGCCCGATCGTGTCGCGCAGGAGCGCCGCGGCGCGCGCGGCCTGCTCGGCGCTCTCGCGGAACGGCGCGAGCGCCGCGTCGATCGCGGCCTCGGCGTCGGTGAGCCGGCGCAGCGCCGCGATGGGGTCGCCGCCCTCGCGGGCGGCCTGGGCGTCGGCCACGGCGGCCTGGGCCTCGGTGGCGCGCGCGGTCACGGCCGGGTCGTCCGGGGCCAGGCGGGCGGCGTCGGAGATGTCCGCGGTGATCGACGCGACCGCGACGTCGAGCCGCTGACCGGCCTGCGCGAGGACCTCGCCCGCGGAGTCGATCGCGTCGAGGAGCGTCACGGCCTGCCCGACCGCGTTCTCGGCGGCGCGGGCGTGCGCGACGGCCGACGCGCGGTCCTTGCCCTCGAGGGCGGCACGTCCTGCGGCGACGGCCTCCCGGGCGCCTGCGACGAGCTGGAGCGCCTGGTCGGGGTTGGTCGAGACCGAGGCGAGCGCCGTCTGCGGGTAGGCCGCCGCCAGGGTGGCGAGGGTGCTGCGGGCCGGGCCGACGCGAGACTCGACCTCGTCCGCGCGGCGGTCGACCTCGTCGAGGACCTCGGGGGCGCGGGACTGGAGGTCCCGCAGCTCGTCGAAGTGGGCGGACTCGGCGTCGAGCGACCGGGCGACCTCGGTGCACAGGGCGATGATCTGCGCCATCATCGTGCGGGCCTGGGGCTCGGCCTCCGGGGTGTCGTCGTCGAGCTGCTGGCGCAGCGCGAAGGCCTGGGACACCTTCTGCTTGCCCGACTCGAGCGCGACCTGGAACTCCTGGGTCGCCTCGAGGCCGAACTGGGCCTGGGCGAAGCCGAGCTCCTGCTCGGAGGTCTTGAGGGCGTCGTCGATCGCGACGAGGGCCGAGCTGGCGCGCCGGTCCAGCTCGGCGGTGGGGAGCTGTGCGAGCTCGTCGGCCTCGTCGGGGCGGGTGGGGCCGCCGGCCGTGCCGCGTCGCCTGCTGAGGATCGCGCGGACCACGAAGAAGCCGGCGATGGCGACCAGGCCCACGACGAGCGCGATCAGCCAGCCCGACCCTCCGGACGACGAGCCGGTCGCCTCGGCGCGCAGCGTGTCCGCCGCGGCGATCGCTGCGCCGGCCCACTCGTCCTGGCTGAGCTCGTCCTCGACCGCCGTCTGGACCGTGTCGAGGGCGGCGTCGGACAGGCCGATGTTGTGGTCTGCCGAGAGGTCGTAGCGGCGGTCCTCGGTCGCGACCGCGAGCAGCACGTCGTCCCTGCCCATGCCGGACAGGTTCGCGGTCGCGGTGGCCCAGGTCTGCGCGTCCTGACCGTCGAACGTGTCGACGTACACGACGAAGAGCTGGTAGGGGGTGTCGGCCTCGAGGCGGTCCATCGCGGCCTCGACCTCGTCGGTCTGGTCGCCGAGCACCCCGGCGGGGTCGGTGACCCGGCCCGGGAGGTCGAGCGGCTGCTCGGCGGGGAGCGACGCTCCCGCGAGCAGGGTGGCTGCGAGCGGCGCGCTGCTCGTCCCCGTCGTAGCTCCGTCGGCGGCTGCGGGGGAGCCGAGGCCGAGGACGGCCAGCAGCCCCGCGACCGCGAGCGACAGGCCGTGTCGCAGGGCGGGGCGGCGCCCGCGGTGAGGACGGGCGGTCACGGCGGTGCTGACGGGGGACGGGGACGACGAGGCCACGTCGTGATCCTTTCCCACGGGTACGAGGCCCGCAATCGCGACACAGGACACCGGGGGCATTTCGCCCACGAGTTCCGCCGGGCCGGTCCGGGTGGCCCTGTCCGGGGGCCTGGCCCGGCCGTCGGTGCCGTGCGCGGCGGGGCGACGCAGACGAGCGGGAATGTTCGTACGGCGTACCATGTTGAAAGGGGGACGACGACGAGAGGAACCCATGACGACGAGCACGCCGACCGCACGCGCCACGACCGCCGCCACGAGCCCGCCCGCCACGCCGAGCCTGCCGCGCACCGCACCGCCGCCGCTCGCCGACCAGGCCGAACGCCTGCTCGCGCTCGGCGTCCACGCCCTCGCCGGACTGTCCGCGGGCGAGGTGCGCGACGCCGTCGGGCCTCTCACGCGCAGCGCGCCCCACGGCGGCCTGCTCGCCGTGCACCCGCGCCTCGCCCCGCCGTCCGCCCTCGCGCCCCTGCTGCGGCTCGGCGACAAGGAGGGGTTCGTCGTGGTCGACATGGAGGACGTCGACCGGTTCGAGCCCCTCGACGGGCTCGTGCTGCCGGACGGGCCGCTGTACGTCGTGACCGACGTCGACCGCGGCGACGACCTGGCGAACTGGTCCCCCGACGAGGCCCTCCCGGAGATCACCCGGCGGGGGCGCACCCCCCTCGTCCTCAGCGAGGGCATCCACTGGGCCCTGCAGACACCCGACGTCGTGGCGCGCAACCACTGCTTCATGACGATCGGGTCGAGGCTCCGCAAGGACAAGGGGCGCCTCGACCCCCGCACGCCCGCGCTGTGGATCTCCAACGGCACGGGACGCGACGGCAAGGAGCGCCACGGCGCGCCCAAGGTCGGCTGGTGCTGGGCCGGCAACCGGCACACGTGGCTCGGCTTCGCGTCGGGCGCGCGCCGCGTCACGGCGACCGAGGGGTAAATGCCGGGCCTCGTCGTCGTCACCGGCGATAGCCTCCGCCGATGACGACGATCAGGCCCCTGCACCCCACCGATCTCGACGCCCTCGTGGAGCTGTCGCTGCGCGCCTGGCAGCCCGTGTACGACTCGTGGCGCACCCTGCTCGGCGAACGGATCTACGCGCTCGCCTACCCGGACTGGCGTCGCAGCCAGGCCGACACCGTCCGCTCGGCGTGCACCGAGCACGCCACGACCACGCTCGTGTCCGAGCGGGACGGGCAGCCGGTCGGGTTCGCCACGGTCGTGCTCGGGGAGCAAGGCGCCGACGCACGGACCGGCGACCTGGAGCTCATCGCCGTCGACCCGTCGGCGCACCGCGACGGCGTGGGCCGCGCCCTCCTGGACGCGTCCCTCGACCTGATGCGGGACGCAGGCTGCGCCTACGCGAGCGTCTGGACCGGAGGCGACGACGGGCACGGACCGGCGCGGGCCCTGTACGAGGCCGGCGGCTTCACCGCGCTGCCGGTCGTGCACTACTACCGGGAGCTCTGAGACGGGCCCCGTCGCGGACGGCACCCCCGCCCTCTGCTGCGCTGTCGCGCGGGCTGTCCAGGTCCACGGTGTTCCTGGTCGGCCCTGGGCGTCGTTCCGTGACCGGCGGGTACCTTGCTCCGCTGCGGTCCCCACCGGTCACTGCACGACGTCCAGGTCCTCTCCACCCCCGGTCGGCCTTGGGCGTCGTTCCGTGACCGGCGGGTACCTTGCTCCGCTGCGGTCCCCACCGGTCACTGCACGACGTCCAGGTCCTCCGCGTCGACGATGCGGTACGCGTACCCCTGCTCCGCCAGGAAGCGCTGCCGGTGCGCCGCGAAGTCCTGGTCCACGGTGTCGCGCGAGACCACCGCGTAGAAGTGCGCGGTGCGCCCGTCCTGCTTGGGGCGCATGATGCGGCCCAGGCGCTGCGCCTCCTCCTGGCGGGACCCGAACGACCCCGACACCTGGATCGCGACCGACGCCTCGGGCAGGTCGATCGAGAAGTTCGCGACCTTGCTCACGACCAGCCGGGAGATCTCCCCGGACCGGAACGCCTCGAACAGGCGCTGACGCTCGCGCACCGTCGTGGCCCCCGTGATGACGGGCGCGTCGAGGTGCTCGCCGAGCTCCTCGAGCTGGTCGAGGTACTGGCCGATCACGAGCACCTGGTCGTCCGGGTGCGCGGCCGCGATCTGCTCGACGACGCGGTTCTTGCCCGGCGCCGTCGCGGCGAGCCGGTACTTGTCCTCGGGCTCGGCCGTCGCGTACGCCATGCGGTCGCGGTCGGAGAGCGTGAGCCGCACCTCGACGCAGTCGGCAGGCGCGATGTAGCCCTGAGCCTCGATGTCCTTCCAGGGCGCGTCGTACCGCTTGGGACCGATCAGGCTGAAGACCTCGTCCTCCCGACCGTCCTCCCGCACGAGCGTCGCGGTCAGGCCCAGGCGGCGGCGCGCCTGGAGGTCCGCGGTCATGCGGAAGATCGGTGCGGGCAGGAGGTGGACCTCGTCGTAGACCACGAGGCCCCAGTCACGCGCGTCGAGCAGCTCGAGGTGCGTGTAGACGCCCTTCCGCTTGGTCGTGAGCACCTGGTAGGTCGCGATCGTGACGGGCTTGATCTCCTTGCGGGCTCCCGAGTACTCGCCGATCTCGTCCTCGGTGAGCGTGGTGCGCCGCACCAGCTCGTCGCGCCACTGGCGCGCGGACACGGTGTTGGTCACGAGGATCAGGGTCGTGGTCCCGGACCTCGCCATGGCCCCGGCCCCGACGATCGTCTTGCCCGCGCCGCACGGCAGCACGACGACCCCGCTGCCCCCGTGCCAGAACCCCTCGACGGCCTGCTGCTGGTAGGGCCGCATGGCCCACGGCTTGTCCTCGTGCGCAGGGTCGGTCGGCGACAGGTCGATGGGGTGCTTCTCGCCGTCGACGTAGCCCGCGAGGTCCTCGGCGGGCCAGCCCAGCTTGAGCAGGACCTGCTTGAGGTGCCCGCGCTCGGACGGGTGCACGATCACCGAGTCGTCCCCGAGCCGCTCACCCACCAGCCCCGCGGTCCGCTTGGACTTCAGGACCTCCGCGAGCACGGCCTTGTCGGTCGCCTGCAGCACCAGGCCGTGCGTGGGGTGCGCGACGAGCTGGAGCCGCCCGTAGCGCGACATGGTCTCCGCGATGTCGACGAGCAGCGCGTGCGGCACGGGGTAGCGGCTGTACTCGAGCAGGACGTTGACGACCTGCTCGGCGTCGTGCCCCGCGGCCCGCGCATTCCACAGGCCCAGCGGCGTGAGCCGGTACGTGTGGATGTGCTCGGGCGCGCGTTCGAGCTCGGCGAACGGGGCGATCGCCCGGCGGGCGTCGCCGGAGAGCGGGTGATCGACCTCGAGCAGCAGCGACTTGTCGCTCTGCACGATCAGGGGGCCGTCGGCCATGTGCGTCCTTCCGGTGGTGCGCCGTGTCGTGACGCGGGGTGGTGCGGGGGTCAGCTCTCCGACGGGGCTCCCGAGGGGGAGTCCGCCGGGGCGTCCTGGGCTGGGGCGGGGGCGTCGGTGAAGACGCCCGCGATGCGGTGGACGGCCACGGTGAGCTCGGCGTCGCGGGCGGGGTCGAGGGCCCGCAACCGCCCGCCTTCGAGGACCAGGGGCTTCACGCGGCGCCGGACGGGTTGCCCGGTGGGGTCGATCGTCTCGAGCACCACGTGGTCGCCCGCGTCGATCGCGTCGCGCAGGAGTCCCAACGCCGCAGGGGGTTCTGTTGTTCCGCGGGGCTCGGGCGGGACGTCGGGGTGGGTCGCCGAGACCGGGGGCGCGGCGAGCGCCGCGTCGTCGGCGGCGCGCAGGCGCGGGACGAGCTCGGCGTACCGGTCGCGTCGGGCGGCCTCGTCCGCCACGGTGGCGTCCTCGGTGGCCCACCCCGGCCCGACGTCGGAGCGCCCCCGGGTGGCCGTGTCCAGCGGGCGTCGCCCGCCCGTGCGGGAGCGGGCGGCGGACCGCAGGCGCTCGGTCCGCACGACCCGCCCGTCCGGGCCCTCGACGGTCGACGCGAGCCCGCGGTCGCGCAGCGCAGCCTGGAGGGTCGCCGCGGGGACGAGCGCCACCAGGACCGTGGGGGCGATGCGGAACAGCGACAGGTGCCGCAGCGACGGGTCCTCGACGAGGCCCGTGAGGAGTGCGGGATCCTCGGCGCGCACGTAGCTCGACGCGGTCCCGACGCGCAGGCGCCCGTGACGCCTGGCCGTGTCCCGGACGAGGTAGTCGAGCGGCTGGGGGAGCGGGGTGCGCGAGTGCGCCGCGAGCTCGGTCAGCAGGTCCTCCGCGGAACGGCCCGCGTCGAACGCGCGCGTGAGGGACTCCGGTGTGAAGCGGACCGTGATCGCGGCGCCGCGGGACTCGACCTCGGCGGCGTCCTCGAGGAGCCGCTCGAGGGCCGTGCTCGGCCGACCGGGCACGATCCCCGTGAGGTCTCCCTGGAGCAGCAGGTCGTCGACCTCTGGCGGCAGGACCGAGTCGAGCGCGGTCGCGAGCGCCGACTCCAGCGCCGACGGCACGGGGCCGGTCGGCCCGGCCACCCTGCCGGGCCGGTGCGACGCGACGGGCGACCCGGTCCCCGCGACGGGCGCGGCGCCGTCGGGCAGCAGGAGCGCCCGGCCCGTCGGGGCGAGCGCCCCGACCCCCGTGGCGCCCAGCAGGTGCGCCTCGTGCAGGAGGCCCTCGATCGCCTGGACCGGCGGGACGGCCCGGGGCGAGCCCCAGCGCAGGATCTCCAGGAGGTCGCCAGACGTCAGGGCCGCGCCCGGCCGGTCGGCGAGCGCGGACAGCAGGTCGAGCCGCAGGCGTCGGACCCAGGGGCGGCTCAGGTCCGGTTCGAGCGCCGCCCGCAGCGTGCCGCGGTCGTCGCGGCTGCCCACGGTCCACGGCGTCCGGCCCGACGCGGCCCAGGCTGCGGCGAGCACCGCCCACCGGCCGGTCAGGGGCAGGTCGAGCCAGTCCTCGCCCGCGACCGTGACCGTGAACGAGGGCGGGTCCTCGCCGTCGTCGGCCACGAGGCCCGCGGCGAGGGCCAGCTCGGCGACGAACGCCGCGGTCGGTTCCTCGACCTCGAGGGTCGTCGCGAGGCGGCGCAGGTCGCGCACGCCCAGGCCGCCCGCCCGCAGGACGGGGGGCGGGGAGGCCTGCCAGAGGGCGAGGAGGTGGGCGACGAGCCGCACCACGTCCTGTGCGGCGCGCGCGGCCTCCGCGGCGATGGTGTCGTCCGCGAAGTGCGGGGACTCGGGCTCGGGCGGATGCGCGAGAGGGCGGGCGTGCGTGCGTCCACCCCGCAGCGCGAGGGCGACCTCGCGCGGCAGGACCACGTGGCGCTCGTCGGACGCGAGCAGCAGGCGACGGCGCAGGAGCCACGTCGTCGCCTCGCGGCCCACGGGGTCGGCGCGCGGCGCCACCCCGACGGGCGGCCCCCACGTGAGGGCGTCGAGGATGCTGCGCGCCCCGGGCGGTGCGTCGGCCAGGATCTCGTCGAGGGGGACCGGCGGTTCCCCCGTGGGTGCCGGGGAGAGCGGGGAGGACGGGTCGGCGGGGCCCAGGCCCGCCGGGTAGGGGCCCAGGACCTCGGACAGGCCGGGGGAGACCGCGAGGTCGGTGCCCGGCGAGGGGTCGCGGTCCCACAGCAGCGCGGCCTCCTCGAGGTGCGCGACCGCGGCCCGCACGACGGGGGCGTCCGCGGGACCCGCGCCGAGCGCGTCGAGGACCCTGTCCACGGTGACGGTCGACCCGGCGTCGTCGCCCGGGTGGGAGGGGTTCGGTGCGCGGCGGCCGCGGGGCGTCGTGGCCCGCGGGGCCGGGGCGAGGTCCCCGAGGACGAGCACGGACTCGAGCACCTGGAGCTCGAGGGCGTCGAGCCGGGTGATCGCCCGGTCCAGGCTGGTACGGCTGGTGGCGCGTGCTGCGAGCGAGCGCAGCGTCGACGGCGAAGGAGTGGCCAGGTCAGGGCGCTGCAGCAGCAGCGCGACGAGGTGCTCGTCGCTGCGGGAGCGAAGAGCCTCGGGGAAGGTCCGGCGCGGAGCCGGAGGCGTTGAGGCCATTCGTCCGATGCTACGCGGGTCGGGGGCGCGCCCCTCACGTGTCCCCGAGGCGCGGACGGTACGCAGGCACCCGCGGCGGCCTCAGCGCCCGGTCGTCCCTGCCGCGACCCGGCGGTCGTCACCCGGGGTCGTGCACGCCGGGTCCGGCCCGGGTTCCCGGACCTGCCGGGCCTCCTGCCCGGTGTCGAGGGCGTCGACGGCCGCGAGCCCGCCCGTGGCGAACGCGGTGAGGGTGTCGAGGGCGACGTCGGACGACAGCAGGCGGGTGTGGCCGAGCCCGGCGGTGCGCACCAGGCGGGACCTTCCTGCGTGGGCGTCGTGCAGCCGCACCGCGTCGTGGTCGGGCATCCGGCGGTCGTCCCGGTCGTGCACGACGAGGAGCTCGGTCCCGGCGGGCAGGGGGTGCTCGACGGCGTCGTAGCGCTCGGCGGCGGACTCTCGCGACTCGCCGATCCGGGCGTGGAAGGCCCTCTCCAGGTGGGTGCGGGTGGCGTCGTCCAGGCCGAGCGTGCGGGCGAACTCGGTGAGGAACGGGTCCGGGCGCCCGACGCCGGCGACGACGGCGACGCGACCGGTCGGCACGGTCGAGCGGGCCGCGGTGAGCGCGGCGAGGCCTCCCAGGGAGTGGCCGACGATCGCGTCGAACGGGCCGTGGGTCCGGTGCAGGCCCTCGGCGGCCGCGACCCAGTCGCGGATGTCGGCCGGACCGTCCGGGGACGATCCGTGCGCCGGGGCGTCGAACGACACGACACGGAACCCCTCGGCCACCAGCTCCCGCACGAGAGGGGCGAGCTGCGAGGCGCGCCCGCGCCACCCGTGGAGCACGAGCACGACGCGGTCGCCCGTGCCCCACTCGTGGACGGCGAGCTCGCGGCCACGTGCGAGGAGCCAGGACCGGCGTGCGGCGTGGTGGGTGACGGCGTCGTCGTCACGCACGGGCAGGCGCGGTGCGGTGGTGAAGAAGGCGCGCAGCGCGAGGCGACCGGCGAGCGCGGGGGACACGGTGGCGGCGGCCCGCAGGCTGCGGCCGACCAGGGTGGACAGCATGACGGACCCCTCCAGTAAGAAATACGAACGTTCGTTCGTAGACTATGTGATCGATCGTTCGTACGCTAGGGGCATGCCGACCCCTCCTCCTGCCCGCGACGGCCGACGCATCCGTGGCGACGCGTCGCGCCAGGCCGTCCTGACCCGGGCGACCGACCTCGCCTCGGTCGAAGGGCTCGACGGACTGACGATCGGCCGCCTGGCCGAGGAGTCGGGCCGCAGCAAGAGCAGCGTCGCCACGCTCTTCCACGGCAAGGAAGGGCTGCAGCTCGCCACGGTCGCCGCGGCCAGGGAGATCTTCCTCGCCACGATCGTCGAGCCCGCCCGCGCCGAGCCCCGAGGGCTCCGGCGCCTGGTCGCGCTGCTGCGCAACGCCCTGGTCTACTCCCGGGACCGCGTCTTCCCCGGCGGCTGCTTCTTCGCCGCGACCGCGGCGGACGTCGACTCCAAGCCCGGCCCCGTGAGCGACGCAGTGCGGGCGGCGCACACCGACTGGTACGGGTACGTCGAGGTGCAGGTGCGGGCGGCGATCACCGCGGGCGAGCTCACGATCGACCAGGACGAGGCCGAGCTGCTGGCCTTCGAGCTCCTGGCGCTCTACGAGGCGGCCAACGCCCGGTCCCTGCTCCTGGGCGACGAGCGCCCGTACGCGCTCGCGGCCGCGGCTGTGCGCGGTCGCCTGCTGGCCGCCGGTGCGTCGGCCACGGTCCTCGGGGCGCTCGAGCCCCGCTGAGACCGCCCGGGGACGGGCGCCCGGGGCGCCGTCTGCTGCGCGCCGGGCGGCGCCCGGCCCGGCGATGCGACTGCACGGGCGCTGTCCCGGTAACCTGGGAGTTCTGATTCCCCACGAGCACAAACGAGGTTCACGTGCCCACCGGCAAGGTCAAGTGGTTCGATACCGAACGAGGGTTCGGCTTCATCGCGAGCGATGAGGGCGACGAGGTCTTCCTGCACGCTTCCGCTCTGCCCGAGGGCGCGGCTGCGCCCAAGCCCGGTGCCCGGGTCGAGTTCGGCGTGGCCGACGGCCGTCGGGGCCCGCAGGCGCTCGCGATCAAGCTCCTCGACCCTGCGCCGTCCGTGGCCAAGGCCCAGCGCCGCCCGGCCGAGGACCTGGGGGTCGTGATCGAGGACCTCATCAAGGTCATGGACAAGGTCGGCGGCTCGCTGCGCCGTGGCCGCTACCCGGATGCCGCGCAGGGAGCCCAGCTCGCCAAGGTGCTGCGCGCCGTCGCCGACGACCTGGAGGCATGACATGGCTGCCGTGGCCGCTGCTGAAGGTTCGACCCGTCGTGTGAGCGCGCGCGCCGCCAAGGACGCCGTGCTCATGGGCGCGGTGGACCTGGCGCGTGCTGCGGCGGAGCAGGTCGCCGAGCACGTCGGGGACGTGGGCGAGCACCTGGGGACGGTCGTCGAGGAGGACCGTCTCATCTCCCACCAGTTCGCCTGCACCATGGCCGGGTACCGGGGGTGGCGCTGGACGGTGACGCTGGCCCGCGTCCCGCGGGGCCGGACCGCGACGGTGTGCGAGGTCGAGCTCCTGCCGGGCGAGGGGTCGATCCTCGCGCCCGAGTGGCTGCCGTGGTCGGAGCGCCTGCGCCCCGGCGACATCGGCGTGGGCGACGTGCTGCCGTTCCAGGCGGACGACCCGCGGCTCGAGCCCGGCTACGTCCCCACGGGCGACGAGGAGCAGGACACGGTCGCGATCGAGGAGCTCGCGCTGGCTCGTGCGCGGGTGCTCTCGCCCGAGGGCCGCGACGAGGCCGCGGAGCGCTGGTACCGCGGGACGCGTGGTCCGACGGCGCCGGGCGCCGTCGTCTCGGGGGCCGACTGCGGCTCGTGCGGCTTCCTGGTCCCGCTGCAGGGAGCCCTGGGGCAGGTCTTCGGCGTGTGCGCCAACGCCTGGTCGCCCGACGACGGCAAGGTCGTGAGCCTCGACCACGGGTGCGGTGCGCACTCGGAGACGGACGTCGAGCCGCACCCGACGGACTGGCCCGCGGCGGACCCCCTGATCGACGAGATGGACGTCGAGATCGTGCAGCTCCTCGACGCGGCGCGCGCGGCAGACGCCACGGCCGCCGCACCCTCGTCCGCCCCCACGGCCGAGCGGTCGGCCGAGGCGGCGGCGAGCATCGAGCTCGCGCTGTCGCAGATCTCGCTCCCGGAGCCGGGCGGGTCGACGGCACGGAGCGACGCACCGGAGACGGCGCAGGACGCCTCGGCGCAGGACCCGGACCCGGACGAGCCGGCCCGGTGACGGGGGACGCCTTCGGGACCTCGGCTCTTCGCCGAGCCGTCACGGAGGCGTGGCTCGCGTCCCCGACGCGGTTCCGGGAGGACGCGAACACCGAGGAGGACCACGCCCGCGGCTACTACCGCGACCGCGTGGTCGTCGAGCTCGCGCAGAACGCGGCGGACGCCGCGGCGCACGCGGGCGTCCCGGGACGCCTGGTGCTGCGCCTCGTGCGCGACGTGGCGGGTGCGTGGTGGCTCGTGGCGGAGAACTCGGGCGCACCCCTGGACGCCGACGGGGTCGCGTCGTTGGCCTCGATGAGGGCCTCGGCCAAGGTCGCCGACCGGTCCGGCCCGACGGCGGAGCCTCCTGCCGCGGACGGCCCGCCCGGGCGGGTGGGCCGGTTCGGGGTCGGCTTCGCCGCGGTGCGGTCCGTCGCGGACGAGGTGTCGGTGCGGTCGACCCTCGGGGGCGTCGTGTTCTCCCTGGACCGCACGCGCGCAGCCCTGGACGAGGTGGTCGCGGCGGCGCGCGAGGCGTCGGGGTCGCCGGCGGCCGGCCGTCTCGACACGGCGGCCCGTGAGCGGGGCGACGCCCTGCCCGTGCTGCGCCTGCCGTTCGCGGCCGACGCGCTGCCACCTGCCGAGGGCGGCGGGTCGACGGGGTCTCCTGACACCGTGGTCGCGCTCCGGCTGCGGGACGCGGCGGCGGTCGACGCGGTCCGTCGACAGGTCGACGAGGTCGACGACGCGCTGCTCCTCGCCCTGCCGGCATTGGGCGAGGTCCTGGTCGAGGTCGAGGGCGAGGACGGGGCCGTCCGGTCGCGGCGCCTGCACGACGTGGCCGCGCGCTGGACGGTCGTGCGCGAGCGTGGGCTCCTCGACCCGCACGTGCTCGACCTGCTCCCGGTCGAGCAGCGGCACGTCGGGTGGAGCCTGCTGTGGGCGTCGCCCCGGTCCGGTCGCGCGGCGGACGGGCCGGCCGCCGGCGTTCTGCACGCCCCCACCCCCACCGACGAGCCGCTGACCTTCCCCGCGCTCCTCGTCGCGTCGTTCCCCCTGGACCCGAGCCGTCGGCACGTCCTTCCCGGCCCGGCCACGGAGGCCCTCGCCCGGGCCGCGGGCGAGGCGTACACCAGGCTGCTCGCCCTCGTGGCGCCCGAACGGGGGGCCGCCGTCCTCGGCCTGGTCCCCACGGGGCTGCCGGCGGGGGCGCTCGACGCCCAGGTCCGGGAGTCCGCGCTCGCCGCGCTGCGCGGCACCCCGCTCCTCTCACCCGTCGTGCCGGCGGTCTCCGACGCGGCGCCCGACGCGGCGCCCGACGCGGCGCCCGACGTGGCCTCCGACGAGGCCCCCGGCGGGTCCTCGTCCCCCCGGTCGTCGGGCCCGCTGCACCTGGTCGCGCCGCGTGACGCCCAGGTCCTCGCGGGCGAGGTGGGCCGCGACCCGGCGGTCGTGGCCGTCCTCGGCCGTGCGGTGCCGGACCTGGTCGACGTCCCGTCGCCGCTGCTCGCGGTCGCCCGGTCCCTCGGGGTGCGTTCCCGTGACCTGGCGGACGTGCTCGAGGAGCTCCCCGCGGGCATGGGTCCTGCTGCGTGGCGCGAGGTCTACGCGGCGCTCGCGCCGCACGTCGGTCAGCCCGGCGTGCTCGACGCGCTCGGTGCGGTGACGGTCCCGCTCGCGGACGGCCGCACCGTGCGGGGTGCGCGGGGCGCCCTGCTCCTGGGGACCGACGGGGAGCACGGCACCGACGGGAGCGGCGCCGACCTGCTCGCGCTCGCCCGCTCGCTGGGCCTGCGCCTGGTCCACCCCGAGGCCGCGCACCCCCTGCTGGAGCGGCTGGGGGCGACGCCGTCGTCCGCCCGGGGGCTGCTCGTCGAGCCCGCGGTCCGGGAGCACGTGCTGCGGCTCGCGGACGAGGCCGCGGACGGCGAGCTGCTCGACCGCCTCACCGACCCGGCGACCGACCGCGACCCGTGGGGCGAGCCGTCGGACGCGCCGACGACGGGCCCGCTCGACGCGACCGGCTCCCGGGGCGAGGGGCCGGACCCGGTGCCCGACGCCGTCGGGCAGGTGCTGTCCCTCGTGCGAGCGGCCCTCGCGGAGGGCGCCCTGCCGGCGGACCTCCCCTTCTGGTGGGGCGAGCTCCCGCTGCCCACCGCGGACGACGACCTGTCGCCCGGGCGCGAGTGCGTCGTGCCCGGGTCGTGGGCCGCAGACCACCTGGACGGCCTGGTCCCGCTCGCCGACGGCGTCACCGAGCGCTGGGGGGAGGACGTCCTGCGGGCCGTGGGCGTCCAGGCGGACGTGTCGGTCTACCGTGTCCGGGACGTGCTGACGCCCTGGGAGGCCGACGCGGACCTGCCCGACGAGCCCGACGACCCGCAGTCCTGGCTCGACGGCTGGGCCGACTACCTCGCGTTCCTCGGCGCGCAGGTCGGGCGAGGGGCCTACGTGGGGGACCTCGACGCGGTCGCCGACCTCGACGCCGTCGCGGACGACGCCTGGCCCGAGGTCCTCGCGCGCATCGCCCAGGACCAGGACGCTCGTGCGGCCCTGCTCGGCCCCGTCCGGAACCAGGGCGGCCCGCGGACCGGGGATGCGCCGTCGTACACCGCGTGGTGGCTGCGCCGGCACCTCGGTGCGCCCTTCGCGGCCGAGCCGGGGAGCGTGCCGTTCCTGCCGGACCCGCCCGCGCAGACGCGCGGGCTGGACGCCGAGGTTGTGCGCGCGCTGGGCGGCGCGGCCCGCCTGGCCGACCTGGGCACGGACGACTGGCCGCAGTACCTGGCCGCGCTGCCCGACGTCGGCACGCCCCTCGACCTGCCCGCCGCGCTCGCGGTGTGGCAGGGGCTGGGCGCGCTCGCGCACGCGGCCCACGGACGGGAGCTCGACGACCTGCCCGAGAGGCTGCCCGGCCTGCGCGGCTCGGCCGCGACGTGCGTCCGCGCGGAGGACCTGGCCGTGGCGACGAGCGCGATGTGGGCCCAGACCCGGTGGGTCCTGCCGGTCGCCGACGGGAAGGACGCCGAGGACGCTGCCGCGACGCTCGCCGACCTGCTGGACCTGCCGCTGCTCCCGGCGCCGGGCTCGCAGGAGGTCCCCGTGCCCGACGACGCCGGCTCGCCCCAGCAGCTCGACCCCCGGGTGGCCGCGCTCGTCCCGGGAACGCCGGGGGGCTGGTTCGAGCACGACGCACTGCTCGTGGGGGGCGTCGAGGTCGACTGGTGGGTGTGCGCGGGCAGGCGTGGGGTCGAGGTGCACGCCGCGACGACCGCGGGCCTCGCGCGCGGCCTGGCCACCGCCGCCGGACGCCCCGGGGCGAGGCACCTGCTGGAGTCGGCGCTGGCCGACCCGGCCGCGGCCGACGATCTGCTCGCCGAGACCGCGTGGGACGAGGCGTGACGTCGGAGGTCTCGGAGCCCCGCGCCCACGGTCCGTCCGGGATCTTCGACCGCCGCCTCGTGGGCGGCGTGTACGTCCCGACCTTCGTGTTCGAGGCGGGCGTCAGCGCGATCGTCCCCGTGATCGCGCTGAGCGCGATCTCGATGGGGGCCGGGATAGCGCTCGCCGGGTTCGTGGTCGCGCTGCTGGGCCTCGGGCAGATCGCCGGCGACGTGCCCGCGGGCGCGTTCGCGGCCCGGTTCGGCGACCGGCGCGCCATGATGACGGCCGCGGCCGCCTCGATCGTCGGGCTCGTCGCGTGCGCCCTCGCGCCCAACCTCTGGGTCCTGGGGGCCGGCGTGTTCTGCGTGGGCATGACCAACGCGGTCTTCATGCTGGCCCGGCAGGCGTACCTGACCGAGGTCACGCCCGTGCTCAAGCGGGCCCGGGCCCTGTCGACCCTGGCGGGCACGCACCGGATCGGGGCGTTCGTGGGACCGTTCGCGGCGGCCGCCGTGCTGTGGGTGTGGGAGCTGTCCGCGGTCTACTGGCTCGCGGTCGGGACCAGCGTCGTGGCGGGCCTCGTCACGGCCCTCGTGCCCGACGTCGCGGCGGGCGCCACCGCGCACCGGCGCTCGGTGGCCCCGGCAAGCTTCCGCACGGTGCTCGCCGGGAGCTGGCGCGTGTTCGCGACGCTCGGGATCGCGGTCGTGATGGTCGGGGCCACGCGCGCGGCCCGTCAGGTCGTGCTGCCCCTGTGGTCCGAGCACCTGGGGTTCAGCCCTGCCACGACGAGCGTGGTCTTCGGGCTCTCCGGGGCCGTCGACATGCTGCTGTTCTACCCGGCGGGCAAGGTCATGGACCGCATGGGCAGGTTGTGGGTCGCGATCCCGTGCATGGTGGTCCTCGGCGGGGCGATCGTGGTCCTGCCGCTCACGAGCACGGTCGCGGGGGTGGCCGTGGTCGCGATGGTCATGGGCTTCGGCAACGGGATCGGCTCGGGGATCCTCATGACGCTCGGGGCCGACGTCGCGCCACCGGATGTCCGCGCGCAGTTCCTCGGGATCTGGCGGCTCTTCCAGGACTCGGGGGCCGCGCTCGGACCGCTCGTGGTGTCGGCGGGGGCGGCGCTGGGCAGCCTGGCGGGCGGGATCGTCGCATCCGGGACCGTGGGACTGCTCGGGGCGGTGGCGCTCGCGCGGTGGGTGCCGCGGTGGTCGGTGCACGCGAACCGGACCACGCGCCGTCGGGCCGGGATCGAGGGCTAGGCCGCGGTCTCCGGGGTCCCGTCGCCGGCCGCTGCCGGGTCGCCGTCGGCCGAGCGGTACTCGCTCCGGTTGCGCCGCTCCCAGCCGAGAGCGACCACGCCCAGCGCGATCCCCGCGGCGCAGGTCGCGGGGAGCTCGAACGTCGCGCGGTCGAGGGCCAGCAGGACGACGGCAGCGACGAGGCCGACGGCCCACAGGCTCATGCCGACCAGGATCACCGGTCGGAGATCGACGCGCAGCGCCGGCGGGTTGGGTCGCCGTCGCTCCGGGTGGATCAGCAGGGAGAGCATCGAGGGCACGCTCGAAGTCTACGACCCGGGCGTCCGAGGACGGGCGCGGACACGTGCCGGCGGGTGAAAAACGGGACGTCGGACGAAGGGCGTGTCGGCGGGGCGATCCGCGCAGGCGGCGTGCTAAAAGCCTTACCTCCGGTAGGGGTGCGACGCTGATGGCGATGCCAAACGGGACGAACCGCGCGTATCGCAGCGGTAGGCCCCGACGGGGGGTGCGACGCGCCAGGTCGGGTCGTCCCTTTTCACCCGTGACCGCTGTCACAAGGCGTCCGCTGGCCCGTCCCTCCCGGGTGACGCGGCCTGCGGACGGGGTTCCGGGGCCGTATCTCCAGCCGCTACGATCCGAAGCCTTGACGCCACCAATTCCTAGGACGATTGTCCAAGAAATGGTTCGAGGTGATCGGTGCGTGACGTCGAAGAATGCAGCATGTTCCTCGAGGTGGACATCCGTCCATCTCCATTCACCGATCGTGCCCAGTGTGTAGGACGGGTCCAGGGATCGGCGGCATCCGGCGCCCGGACCCGCCGGGCGAAGGTCCTTCTCACCCGGGTGAAAAGGCCAGTAGTTCGTTCATCAATTTGCTTGCCGACTCTTACGATGAGGCGTTCCGGCGGTCCAGAAGCGGCTGCCGGATAGATCGAGAGGTAGCCGGGCCATGGCCGGAAGCGTCATTCAGGATTCGAGTCGTGGACTCCGCCACATCCTGACGACAGCCCCCCCGGGACCGATTCGGGCGGTTCGCGAGGCGTTCGCCACGGTCTCGTGGGAACGGTCGTACCGGATCCGCCTCGTCGCCACGGACTTCCTCGCGATCACGATCGGTGTCACCGCCGCCTACTTCATGCGCTGGGACCAGTTCATCAGCCAGCCCGTCCGCGAGAACCTGTTCCTCCCGTACCTCGTGCTCAGCATCCTCATCGGGGCGGCCTGGGCAGGTTCCCTCGCGCTCGCCAAGACCCGGGACGTCCGGGTCGTGGGCAGCGGCCCCACCGAGTACCAGCGGGTGTTCGACGCGTCCTGGCGCCTCTTCGGCGTCCTCGCGATCCTCGCGTTCCTCCTGCGCTTCCAGGAAGCCCGCGGCTACCTGATCTTCGCCTTCCCCCTCGGCCTCGCCGGACTGCTCCTGGGGCGCTACTTCTGGCGCCAGTGGCTGCACCGCAAGCGCACCGCGGGCACCCACCGCACGGCCGTCCTCGCGATCGGTCACCGGGACCAGGCCGAGCGGCTGATCCGCGACCTCAACGAGCGCGACAGCTCCGGCTACCGGGTCGTCGCGGTGTGCACCCCGAGCGGGCGCACGGGGGAGGGTGACGCCATCCTGGGCGTGCCGGTCCTCGGCGACCTGCGCGCGGCCAGCGAGGTCGCGGTCCGGATCGGCGCGGGCTGCGTCGCGGTGAGCGGCTCGGACGCCGTGACCGCCGACGTCGTGCGCCACCTCGGGTGGGAGCTCGAGCCCGTCGGCGTCGACCTCATGCTGACGACCGAGCTGGTCGACGTGGCCGGGCCTCGCATCACGATCACGCCCGCCGAGTCGGTCTCGCTCCTGCACGTCGACGCCCCGCGCTTCACCGGGCCCAAGTTCGTCGTCAAGTCGATCTCCGACTGGTTCGGTGCGGCGCTCCTCACGTTCCTGCTGCTGCCCGTCCTGGTCGCCGTGGGCCTCGCGGTGCGCCTCACGAGCCGTGGGCCCGTCTTCTACTCGCAGGAGCGGGTCGGGCGCAACGGCGAGACGTTCTCGATGCTCAAGTTCCGGTCCATGCGGGTCGGTTCCGACCTCGACCTGGCCGCGATCGCCGCGACCAACGAGGGCTCCGGGCCGCTCTTCAAGATCCGCAACGACCCCCGGGTCACGCCCGTCGGCCGCTTCATCCGCCGCTACTCGCTCGACGAGCTGCCGCAGATCTTCAACGTCCTGCGAGGCGACATGAGCCTCGTCGGGCCCCGCCCGCCGCTCCCGCGCGAGGTGAGCACGTACGAGAAGAAGGTGCGTCGCCGCCTGCTCGTCAAGCCCGGCCTGACGGGCCTGTGGCAGGTCGGTGGGCGCTCGGACCTGTCGTGGGAGGAGAGCGTGCGCCTCGACGTCTACTACGTCGAGAACTGGACGCTGTTCGGGGACCTCCTCATCCTGGCCAGGACGGCCAGAGCCGTGTTCTCGGGGCACGGCGCGTACTGAGGGGTACCGCTGGTCGGCTGCGGACGTGACGATCGCCACGTCTCACTAGCACGGCATGTGGACGATTCGGGGCCGCGACACGAGGTCTGGCAACATTCTCCTCATGACCACCACGACTGACGAACGCGAAGCACCCCCGCGTTCCAGCGGCATCGACCGCTTCTTCAAGATCACCGAGCGCGGCTCGACCATCGGCGCGGAGATCCGTGGCGGTCTCGTCACGTTCTTCGCGATGTCCTACATCATCATCCTGAACCCGATCATCCTCTCGGGTGCGGACGGCACGGGCCGCTTCCTGGGCGGCGGCACCGACGGGCCGAACATGGCCATGATCGCGGCCACCACGGCGCTCGTCGCCGGGATCATGACGATCGCGATGGGCGTCTTCGCGAACTACCCCATGGCCCTGGCTGCGGGCCTCGGCCTCAACGCGGTCGTCGCGTTCACGATCGCCACGATCCCCGACGTCACGTGGGCCGATGCGATGGGCATCGTGGTCATCGAGGGCCTCATCATCCTCGTGCTCGTCCTCACGGGCTTCCGGGAGGCGGTCTTCCGCGCCGTCCCGGTCGAGCTCAAGACCGCGATCAGCGTCGGTATCGGCCTGTTCATCGCGCTCGTCGGCCTGGTCAACGCGGGCTTCGTCGCCTCGGGCGGCGGGACGCCGCTCCAGCTCGGTGCGACCGGGTCGCTCGCGGGCTGGCCCATCCTCGTCTTCGTGGTGGGCCTGGTCCTCATGATCGTCCTGTGGGTCCGCAAGGTCCGGGGCGCGATCCTCATCTCGATCCTCGCTGCGACGGTTCTCGCGGTGGTCATCCAGGCGATCGCGGGCGTCGGCACCAAGGGCGCCGGTGCGGCGAACGGCTGGAGCCTGAACGCCCCGGCCCTCGACGGCAGCCCGGTCTCCGTGCCGGACTTCGGCCTGCTCGGCCAGTTCTCGCTGCTGGGCTCGATCGAGAAGGTCGGCGTCGTCACGGTCGTGCTGCTCGTCTTCTCGCTGCTCCTCGCGGACTTCTTCGACACGATGGGCACCATGGTCGCCGTGGGCTCGGAGGGTGGTCTGCTCGACGAGACGGGCAACCCGCCCAAGTCGCGCGCGATCCTGGTCGTCGACTCGATCGCGGCCGCTGCCGGCGGCGCTGCGAGCGTCTCGTCCAACACGAGCTACGTGGAGTCGACGACCGGCGTGGGCGAGGGGGCTCGCACGGGGCTCTCGGCTGTCGTGACCGGCATCGCGTTCCTGCTGGCGACGTTCCTCTCGCCGCTCGTCGCCCTGGTCCCGAGCGAGGCCGCAGCGCCCGCCCTGGTCCTCGTCGGCTTCCTCATGATGACCCAGATCACGGGCATCAAGTGGAACAACGTCGAGGTGGCCATCCCGGCATTCCTCACGATCGCGCTCATGCCCTTCACGTACTCGATCACGGCCGGGATCGGTGCGGGCTTCCTGGCGTTCGTGGTCATCAAGCTGGCGCTGGGCAAGATCAAGGCGATCCACCCGCTCATGTGGGTGGCCGCGGCCGCGTTCGTCATCTACTTCACCCTCGACCCGATCAGCGACGCCCTGGGCGTCTGACGTACGCTCGCTGGCGATGACCTCGCCGATCCTGCACCTGACGCCCACGCTCCAGTCCTACGACTGGGGTTCGAGGAGTGCCCTGCACTCCTTGCTGGGCCTGGAGCAGGACGGAGGTCCTCTCGCCGAGATGTGGATGGGCGCACACCCGAAAGGCCCGTCGTCGGCTTCGGCCGACGGCGGGCCTTCGGCGTCCCTGGCGGACCTGATCCGTGCAGACCCGGTCGCGATGCTCGGGCAGCGCGTGCTGGACGAGTACGGGCCCCGCCTGCCGTACCTGCTCAAGGTGCTCGCTGCGGACCGCGCGCTGTCGTTGCAGGTCCACCCGCAGCCGCACCGCGCGCGGGCGGGGTTCAACCGCGAGAACCGGGCGGGCATCCCGCGGGGGTCCGCGGATCGCAGCTTCCACGACGACCAGCACAAGCCGGAGATGGTCGTCGCGATCAGCCGCTTCGAGGGGCTCTCGGGGTTCCGTCGCCCGACGCGGGTGCTGGAGCTGCTCGACGGGCTGCGCGGGGACCTGGTCGCGCGGATGCGAGTCGCGCTCGAGGCGCGTCCTTCTGCGGTCGGGTTGCAGGAGGCGTTCACGCTCGCGCTGCACGCGAGGACCCTGCCCGACGTCGCGGCGGACCTGGCCGTGACCGTCGCCGACGTCGCTTCTCGTCTGGGTGAAGGCACGACGTCGCCGCGTGCCGACGCGACGGTGGTGGCCCTCGCGGAGCAGCACCCGGGGGATCCCGGGGCGATCGTGTCGATGATGCTCAACCGTGTCACGCTCGAGCCGGGGGAGTCGATGTTCGTCCCGGCCGGGCACGTGCACGCCTATCTGTCCGGGTGCGCGGTCGAGGTCATGTCGAGCTCGGACAACGTGCTGCGCGCCGGGCTCACCACCAAGCGGGTCGACGTCGAGGCGCTCCTGGCGTGCGTCGTGTACTCGCCGGGGCCCGCGGCGCGCCCGCGGGTCCGGCCGCTCGGGACGGGGCGCGGGGCCGGACGTCGGGGCGCACTCGCTGAGGGCGGTGGGCTCCGCGAGTACCGCGCGGCGATCCCGGAGTTCGCGCTCGTCATGGGTGAGCTGTCGGCCGACGATGGAGCCGTGACGGTGCGGGCCGAGGGCCCCCGGATCGTCCTCGTCCTCGATGGGCAGATCGAGACGCTTTGTCCTGCTGTCGGTAGCGACCGGTCGGGTGAATCTCTGCGGGCAGTGGTGCGCGCGGGAGAGTCGGTCTTCGTCCCGCACGCCACGGGAACGTTGGCGCTGCGCGGGTCCGGCCGGGTGGTCGTCGCCTTCGTGCCGTGAGACACATGCCACTGTGAGCCACCTGGGAGCGGTACTATAGTGCCGCACTCCGAGGCCTGCTCGTCCGAGCACTTCCCGCGTCCGCGCTGGATACGGGTGCTCCAAGGCAACGAGCAGGATGGCAGATGTGACGACTCGCAGGGGCGGGGGTCTGGGCGCAGCGCGCCGGGCTCTCTGGCATCTTCGGCACGGCGGGGTCTCCCAGCTGCAGTCCTTCCTCCGTCGGCAGCGCGTTCCCTCCTCGGGGAACGGGCGTGGTGGGTACTTCACCAAGGCCGGTCTGACGTTCGACCCGTGGGACTACTCTGATCGTCTCCCTGCTCGGCCTGGCTTGCGTGTGGGCGTCATCCTCGACGACTTCTCCCGGCTCGCGTTCGCGTTCGAGTGGGACCAGGTGCTGCTCAAGCCCTCTTCATGGCGTCAGGTGCTCGGGGACGCGCCCATCGACCTGCTCTTCGTCGAGTCGGCATGGAACGGCAACGGCGGGGCCTGGCAGTACCACCTCAGCGGGACGTCGGCCCCCCGGCCGGCGTTCGTCGAGCTGGTCGCGTACTGCCGTGAGCGGGGCATCCCGACGGTCTTCTGGAACAAGGAGGACCCGGTCCACTTCGAGGACTTCCTCGATGCGGCGGCGCTCTTCGACCACGTCTGCACGACCGACGTCGACCGGGTACCTGACTACGTCGCGCGGCTCGGCCACGACCGTGTGAGCGTTCTCCCCTTTGCCGCGCAGCCCGCGATCCACAACCCGATCCGGCCGCACGGGCGCGGTCCGGAGCGGGACGTCGCGTTCGGCGGTATGTACTTCGCCCACAAGTACCCCGAACGTCGTGAGCAGATGGACCTGCTCCTGGGTGGGGCGTTCGACGTCTCCCCGCGCATGGAGCACGGGCTGGAGATCTTCTCCCGCTTCCAGGGCGGCGACAAGAACTACCAGTTCCCGGAGCCGTTGGCCGACCGCGTCGTCGGGTCCTTGGACTACGAGCGGATGCTCACCGCGTACCGCGAGTACAAGGTCTTCCTCAACGTGAACTCGATCGTGGACTCCCCGAGCATGTGCGCGCGCCGGGTCTTCGAGATCACGGCCTGCGGCACACCCGTCGTGACGACCCCGAGCCGCGCGATCGGTGAGTTCTTCCCCGCGGACGAGGTGTTCGTGGTCTCCGACCGCGTCGAGGCCGGGAACACCGTGCGGGCGCTCGTGCGTTCCGACGAGCTGCGCGATCGTGCGACGCACCTGGGACAGCGCAGGATCTGGCGTGAGCACACCTACGGGGCCCGTGTGCAGAGCGTGCTGCACGGCGTCGGCCTGGCGGACTCGCCCGCCGTGCCGCGCGCGTCGGTCACGGCGCTGGTCTCGACCAACCGGCCGCACCAGCTCGACCACGTCCTGCGTACTGTCGGCAGCCAGCAGGACGTCACGCTGCAGCTGGCGCTGCTGACCCACGGTTTCGAGGTCGACGAGGCGGACCTGCGTCTGCGTGCCAAAGAGGCAGGCGTCGAGGACCTGGTGCTCCTGGCTGCTGGCTCTGATGTGTCGCTCGGAAGCTGCCTCAACCGCCTGGTCGCCGCCGCGGACGGAGACGTCGTGGCCAAGATGGACGACGACGACCTCTACGGCGCGCAGTACCTCTCCGACCAGCTGTACGCCCTGGAATACAGCGGTGCGGAGGTCGTCGGCAAGCAGGCGCACTACATGTACGTCGAGGGCATGGACGCCACGCTGCTGCGTTTCGCAGACCGTGAGCGTCGCTTCACCGACCGGGTGATGGGGCCGACGATCGTGACCCGGCAAAGCCTCGCGGTGACCACTCCGTTCCACGACGTGGGCCGGGGCGAGGACACCGCCTTCCTTCGGGACGCTGTGGACGCGGGGGCACGCGTGTTCTCGGCGGACCGTTTCAACTTCGTCCAGGTGCGCTCCGGTTCCGGGGCGCACACCTGGTCGGTCACTGACGCCGAGCTGCTTGCGAGCGGCGAGGTGCACTTCTACGGGCGCGCGGACTCGCACGTCCTGATCTGAGGGGAATCATGAACACCACCACTGTGTGCGTCGTCGGACTTGGGTACATCGGCCTTCCGACAGCCGCAATCTTGGCGTCCAATGGCGTGAACGTCATTGGGGTGGACATCAACGAACGTACGGTCGACGCCGTGAACAGAGGCGACGTACCGTTCGTCGAACCTGACCTAGCGACATATGTCGCTGGAGCCGTGACCCAGGGGTCGCTGCGTGCGTCGACGAAGCCGGAGCCAGCGCAGACCTACATCGTCGCCGTCCCGACCCCGTTCATGGACGGGCACGCCCCCGATCTCTCATACATCCAAGCGGCCGCAGAGGCGATCGCTCCGCATCTTGAGGCCGACGCACTCGTGATTCTTGAGTCGACGTCGCCGCCTCGTGCCACACAGCAGATGGCGGACTGGATCCTCACGGCTCGCCCCGACCTCTCGCTCGATGGATCGGAAGGCCGCGCGAGAATTCACGTGGCGCACTGCCCGGAGCGTGTCCTGCCCGGCCGCGTGATGATCGAGCTTGTGACCAACGACCGAATCGTCGGTGGCCTCACTCCCGAAGCCGCAGAGCGTGCCAAGGAGCTCTACCAGGTCTTTTGTCAGGGCGAGATCCACCTGACCGACACGGTAACCGCTGAGATGGCTAAACTCGTTGAGAATTCCTATCGAGACGTCAACATCGCGTTCGCGAACGAGCTGTCGCTCATCTCCGCAGACCTCGGCATCGATGTGTGGGAGCTGATCCGCCTCGCCAACCACCACCCGCGGGTGGACATCCTCCAGCCGGGCCCCGGCGTCGGCGGCCACTGCATCGCCGTGGACCCCTGGTTCATCGTCGACGCCGCGCCCGAGCGCGCGCGGCTCATCCGGACGGCGCGCGAGGTCAATGACGCGAAGCCGGAGTACGTCGTCTCGCGGGTGAAGGCGCACGCGAACCGCTTCAAGACGCCGCGGATCGCCGTGCTGGGACTGGCATTCAAGCCGGACATCGACGACCTGCGGGAGTCGCCCGCGCTCGCCATCGCGACACGCCTCGCCGTCGAGGTCGACGACGCCGTCATCCTCGCCGTCGAACCGCACATCGACGAGCTGCCGGGCGTGCTCGCCGGGCGTCCGAACGTCGAGCTCCGAGAGTTGGAGTCCGCGGTCGACGAGGCGGACATCGTCCTCGTGCTCGTCGACCACACGCAGTTCAGACAGGCAGACCGCACACCGCTCCACCTCGGAGAGAAGGTCGTCGTCGACACGAAGGGCGTCTGGCGATGAGAGACGATCAGTCGCCGACGAACGACGAGGAAGTCGCGCGCCTACGGCGCCAGTTGCGTGGCGCGAACGATAAGTACCGGGCCGCCATGGCCAATGAGCGGCAACTGAACGAGCGCATCATCGAGATCAGCGCACAGGTGCGTCAGCTTCACAACGAGATCGCTCTTCGGAATGATCTTGAGGGCGATCTCATACGGATCTCGGCGACAGCGCGGCTTGCCCTCGGACGTCTTCGGGCCAGGAGAGCGGTCAGGCTCGCCCAGGCGATCGGCCACGCACGGTCTCCACGCCTGCTCTTCGGTCTACCAGTCGCCGTGGCTCGCGCGGTTGGCACGAGAG
The DNA here is from genome assembly GCF_059651515.1 of Oerskovia sp. 140933. Lineage (NCBI taxonomy): Bacteria > Bacillati > Actinomycetota > Actinomycetes > Micrococcales > Cellulomonadaceae > Oerskovia > Oerskovia sp. 140933. The sequence continues at coordinate 43,963 of NZ_JAMXIO010000015.1, read as the reverse complement.
GGGAAGCCCCGTCCGAGAACGAGGTTCGTGCGCAGCTGGACAAGGAGATCGAGCAGTGGCGGGCAAAGATCGTCGACGTCCGGAGCGCGATCCGCCGTAAGCCCGGAGAACGGCCGGTCGAACAGCCGACCGTGGATGGGGAAAGGCGGGCGCGGCGTCGGGAGAGGACGCTTGCGAGCCTGGCAGCGACGAAGAGGCCGAGGGTCGCCGTCATCGTCGACGACTTCACCGGCGCGGGCGTCGATCCTGAGTGGGAGACGATCCACCTCACGCCCCAGGGGTGGCGTGGACAGCTGGAGGAGGGCGACCCGCAGCTGCTGTTCGTCGAGTCTGCCTGGCGGGGCATCGACAACCTTTGGAGCAACACAGTCGGCCATGTTCCCCCTGAGTTGCTGGACATCCTGGCGTGGTGCGCGGAGCATGGAGTGCCCACCGCATTTTGGAACAAGGAGGACCCCGTCCACTTCTCCACGTTCCTCAACGTGGCTTCGCGTTTCGAACATGTCTTCACCACCGATATCGAGATGATTCCCAGATACCGGGAGACCCTGGGGCACGAGCAGGTCTGGTTGATGCCGTTCGCCGCTCAGCCGCGTCTGCACAACCCCGTTGCGGATGCTCCTCGCAAGAACGCGATGATGTTCGCTGGCGCATACTATCGGAGATACCCGGATCGCAATCGGGATCTGGAGTCGCTCGTCTCCCACGTATCCTCGGTCGTCGAGGTCGAGATTTTCGACCGCAACCTTCACGAGCAGGACGAGAACTACAAGTTCCCGGACTCGTATCTCCCCTTGATCAAGGGGACCTTGTCACCCGACTCCGTGCATCACGCCTATCGTGCCTACGAGTACGGCCTGAATCTCAACTCTGTGAAGCAGTCCGCCACGATGTTCGCGAGGCGGGTCTTCGAACTGATGGCCAGCGGAACTCTTATCGTCGGGAACTATTCGCGTGGCGTGCGGATGTTGTTCGGGAATCTCACCACCTCGGTCGATGCGGGCGAGGAAGCGGCCGGTCGAATCCAGGAGTTGGAGAGCGACCCCCGGACGTCACGCCGACTCCGCCAGGCGGCTCTGAGAAAAGTCCTCCAGGAGCACACCTACGCGGATCGGATCGAGTACCTCGTCTCTCGCATCATGGGAAGTGCCTACACGGGCCATCTCCCGAAGATCCTTGTCGTCGCGGAAGTGCGATCGCACGAGGAACTGCTGCTCTTCGCCGCCCAGGCTGAGACGCAGCTTGGCGTGGATGTCGTCCCGGTGGCGGTGAGTCCGGACGAGAGTGTCGTAGCACGGCTGACGCAGGCTGGGGGGCCTCGGATCTTTTCGCGCGCCGATCTGCGGCAGCTCAAAGTCGCGGACCTCGCCCCGACCGCGGAGTTCGCAGCGGTGTGGACGATGCCTGATCATCACGGGCGGCATCTTCTTCTTGACCTGGCTCTGGCCCACCGGTACTCGGATCGCAAGGTCGTCGGGATTGCCGGGGGCTACGAGTGGACGGTCGATGGCGTCCGTGAACGAGGTGGGCAACGCTACGGTGACGCGCCGATAGGGTCGCTCCGGACGCCCGTCGTCCGCGTCGAAGACCTCGGCGAAAACGCCATGGCTTCCTCTCTGCTGACACTGGACGGGTTGGCTCTTGGGGCCTTCGCCACCGACATCTTCGGCTACTGCCAGGTCCCACGAGGAATGCTGGTGGATGCCGAGGCAGTGGCCGCAGAGGTGGAGGCCGAGGTGCGGGACGCGGGAGTCGATATGCAGAGCCTGTATGCGAGGGCCGAGTCCTTGGACGTCCGGTTGCCGTTCCAGGCCGTCACCGTGCCAGTGCGCGAGAACGTCGCGGTTGGGTTCGCCGGGTTCGCCCGGGCCGCAGTCCTGACACGGGAGCTGGGGGATGGCGTGGAGGTCGTGTCCACGTTGGCGCCCGGGACGCACGACTACCTCTTCTCCCGCGAGACCCACGCGATCGCGGATGTCTCGGAGGACGGCGATATCCGGCTCCACGTCGAGTGTCAGCCCGGCCTCAACACGCAGGTGGCCGTGATCTACTATGACGAGGAGCATCGCCGCAGCGGCTCGTCCGTCCACTTCACGAATCAGAACGCCACCAGCACGGCGCCGGACGGCGCGAAGTCGTTGCGTCTTGCGCTTCGCGTCGCAGGTGAGGGCTCCGCGATCCTGAAGTCTGCGGAGTTCGCGCACCGCGCCACTGCCCCATCGTTCATGCAGATGCGTGGGCAGGCCATCGTGGTCACCAACGTCTACCCCTCGCACATGGACCGCTATCGGAACGGATTCGTTCACTCGCGCGTGCTCGCGTATAAGGACGCGGGGCTGGACGTGGATGTGCTCTCGGTGTCCGCGCGTCGGTCGTACGAAACATTTGTTCACGAGGGCGTCGACGTTCACTCGGGTTCCATTGATCTGCTCGAGAGGGCGCTCGAGGTCTCGGACCCGGGGGCGCCGCTCCTCGTCCACTTTCTCGACGAGTCCATGTGGGACGTTATCCGGCGTGCGGGTAGCCGTCGTCGCGTCATCGTCTGGCTGCATGGTGCCGAGGTCCAGCCCTGGTGGCGGCGCAGCTACAACTACACGACTGATGAAGATCTGGACCGAGCCAAGGGAGCCTCCGATGCTCGGATGGCTTTCTGGCAACGTGTGTTCTTGGACCGCGCGGCGAACACTCACTTCGTGTTCGTGTCGAAATACTTCGCAAACGAGGTCATGCAAGACGTGGGGGTCACGCTGGAGGGTTCTCGATACAGCATCATCCACAACCCGGTCGACACGAACCTCTTCTCGTACGAGGAGAAGTCGGCAGAGGACCGGTTGCGGATCCTCTCGGTGCGCCCCTACGCCTCTCCCAAGTACGCCAACGACCTGAGTGTCGCCGCCGTAGAACTGCTCCGCGACGAACCGGAGTTCGAGCGCATGGAGTTCATGTTCGTCGGAGATGGCCCCCATTTCGAGTCGACCGTACAGCCGCTGCGGGGCCTCTCGAACGTGACGTTGGACCGGAGGTTCCTATCTCATCGAGAGATCGCGGACCTTCACAAGCGCAGTGGAGTCTTCTTGGTCCCCACACGCATGGATGCGCAAGGAGTGTCGCGTGACGAGGCGATGTCGTCAGGACTCGTTCCTGTCACGACACGTGTGGCGGCCGTCCCGGAGTTCGTCGACGAACGCTCGGGCATCTTGTGTGAGCCAGAGAGCGCGTCGTCGCTCGCTGCTGCGATCATCGAGCTCGTCCGCGATCCGGAGATGTTCCTGCGGCTCTCTGCGGGAGCGGCAGAGCGCGTTCGAGCCCAGGTCGCGGGCGACCTCGTCGTCCAGGCCGAGCTGACGCTCGTCGGTGGGTCTGATGTCTGAGAGCACCCGCGTCTTCGTCCTCGGCTCCTGTGTGACGCGCGACGCGTTCGAGCTCGACGCGTCCACGGGGATGGAGCTCGTTGGGTACTTTGCGCGCACGTCGCTCGCCAGCGCGTTTCGTCGCAAGCGGTTCGTCGGGGTGGACACGTCGACCATCTCCTCAGCGTTCCAACGTAGGACGGTCGAGCAGGACCTGGACAAGGCGCTTGAGACCACTCTGCGCCAGGTGGAATTCGACCTCCTCGTCTTCGACCCGATCGACGAACGATTCAACCTGGCTCAGTTGGGCGACGGGAGCATCGCGACCGTGTCGAACGAATTTCTTTCAGCGACGGCCGCTCCGCCATACGAGACGATCCGGTCGGGGAGCGAGGAGTTCCTGCGCCTGTGGGTCGTGGGCTGGTACCGCCTGTTGGCGACTCTGGACTCCCTCGGAGCCCGGTCGCGCCTTCGCGTCAATCGAGTGTTCTGGGCCGACGGGTGCACGGGCGACGAGGAGTTCGCCAGCTCGTATTCGCGGAAGGGCATCGATCGGGCGAACACGTTCCTGGGCCGACTTTACTCGATCATGGAGCAGGACCTGGAGGACTGGCAGTTCGTGCGGTACCCGCCTGAGCTCTTCGTCGGGGATCCAGGGCACAAGTGGGGCGCCTCACCCTTTCACTACATCGACCCGTTTTATCGGCACTTCCTCTCGGAGCTTGTGATCGAGCCACGGACTTCCGCGGGACCACGCCACGTCAAGGACACTGCATGGGAGTGCGGGGCAGTCGTGTCCTCGGATCGCTCGCGTGGCAAGGAACCGGGGGAGGCCGAGGTTTCGGTGCGCGACGCGGCGCACGTATATCTCCGGCGGCACCTCGTCTATTCAGTCCATGAGCGCGCGGAATCCGGACGGATCGTGTTCGTCTTCCCTGGCCTGGACTCGACTCCGGGTGTCACCAGCATGTCGCACTGGCGGCTCGGTGCGGAGCTCGACGCGACCGTGGTTCATCTCAAGGACCATGTTGGAGCGCACGGGTGCTACTTGCTGAGCGTCTCCGGCGACAACCAGATCCGCAACGTGGTCCTGTCGTTGATCAGGGAGCTGATCGCACAGTATTCCGTGCCCCCAGAGGGCGTGTACTTCGTCGGCACCTCGAAGGGGGGCACAGCGGCGATCGCTTTCGGGCTCATGCACGGCGGCGGGCGAGTCATCGCCGGTGGGCCGCAGATCGCTCTCGGAGCATTCCTGTACCAAGAGCCGGAGCAGTTGGAGTGGCAGCGGAGCGTGGCGTACGCGATCTTCGGGCGGGTCGATGACGGTGATCGCGATGCCGCGGACAACCTGGTCCCAAGTATTTTCGAGCGCTACGGTCCCCGCTTCCGGGGATCGATGTCGATCTCGTACGGGTCGGACACCGGGTACTGGCAGGCCCACATCGAGCCGTTGACCTTGTTGGTCGCCGCGCAAGGACTCTCCCGCTGTGTTGAGCTCCGACAAGGGGGGTACGCGGGCCGCGAGGCGGCCGACAACCACTTCCTCCACCGCGTTCGCGCGGAGCTCATCGGGTGAGGCCCTGCTACGAGGGCTGCAGAGGCGCTATGTCTACTGACCAAGAGCGTTGTTGAGTCGGTCGATGGGTTGAGGCCGCCGATGCCGAGGTGGGGTCGTTCTAGGTTGTAGTGCGTGGCCCACGCCGCGTCAGCATCCGCGCGATCCGCACCGGTGTCTCGACACAAACGGGCGTCCGGTGCGGGTGTGTGCGCGCCACGGTCGGCCGATCGACGAGGCCTGCGCGCCCCTCGACCTGGAACCTGCGCTACCACCGCCACGCCGTCGTGCGCGAGACCCCCATCTCCGCCGCGACATGCGCGGCCGGGCTGCCCGCAGTAATGCGCTGGACCATGGTCAACCTTCCGGCAGGCGTCAGCCGGGCATTAGCGGCTCATCCGATTTGAGGGTGTAGTCGGGGTCTGAAGCCGCCGGCCTCGAGGAGGCTGCGGGAGATGTAGTTGGTGAGGTTGCGAAAGCCCAGGGCGGAGCCGCGCAGGTGTTCGAGGCGGCCGTTGATCGCCTCCGTGGGCCCGTTGCTCGTGCCGGGGCGGTCGAAGTAGGCCAGCACGTCGGCCGCGCGCTTCTTCAAGGTCCGCCCGAGCGTGATGACCTCTGTCAGGGCGGCTGGGACGCCCGAGCTGATGGAGTCGATCAGGGCCTGCATCAGGATGCGGCCCTTGACCCGGTCGGGTTCGCGGTAGGCGGCGATCATCCGCTGGTAGATGCCCCAGGTCGCCTCGACCTGGACGTGCTCGTCACCGGCGAACAGGTCGTTGATCCGGGAGCGCTGCCTGTCGGTCAGGAGCCCGGCCCCGGTGTGAAGGGTCCGCCGGGCCCGGTAGAGCGGATCGTCGGCGCGGCCGCGGTGACCGTGAAGGTCCTGCTGAACCCGGCGGCGGCAACGATCCAGCGCGTCACCGCTCAACCGGACGACGTGGAAGGGATCCATGACCGCGGTCGCGGTCGGGAGCTCCTCAGCCGCGGCGGTCTTGAACCCCGTGAACCCGTCCATCGCGACGACCTCGACCCCGTCCCGCCACTGGGCGGGGCGGCCGGCGAGCCAGGTCTTGAACACCTGCTTGGAGCGGCCCTCGACCATGTCCAACAGCCGCGAGGTCCCGGTCCCGTCACGGATCGGGGTGAGGTCGATGATGACGGTCACGTACTTGTCCCCGCGCCGGGTGTGACGCCAGACGTGTTCATCCACGCCGAGCACGGCGACGCCGTCGAACCGGGTGGGGTCATCGATCAGCACGCGTCTGCCTTCGGCCAGGACAGCGTCGTTGGCGGTGTCCCACGCGACCCCGAGCGCCGTCGCGATCCTGGTGATCGTGAGGTGACCGACCACGAGTGCTTCCAGCGCCCACCGCAGTCCTCGCCGCGACAACCGAGCACGAGGCTCAGCCGCGGCGGTGAGGTCCTCGCGCCAGACCCGAGCGCAGCCGGTGCACTTGTAGCGGCGCAGCCGCACCACCAGCAGGGTGGGGCGCCACCCGAACGGCTCATGCGCGAGCTCCCGCACGACCGTGTCGCGGACCAGGCCGGCGCAGCCGCACTCCTGGCACCACGGTTCCGGCACGGCGACCCGGCACTCCAGGATCGCCCGGTCGGGTCTCAGACACTGCCCGGTCACCACGAGACCGAGCTCGTCCAACCGAGCGAACGTCGTCAGATCAGGAGGCGTGAAGGTAGCGTCAACCATGTCGAGGTCTTCCCGGATGGGCAGTGTGAGAACTTCCATCCTCAGGGAGACCTCGACCCCTACCCCCGCAACGCCACGCGAACCCGACCTACACCCTCAACTGGGAAGAGCCGCATTAGCGTGAGGCATGAGAGACCTCCGTTGGTCCGAGCAGGGCTCTTAGCCAGCTCCTACTCGATACGGAGGTCTCTCACGACGTCAATGGTGATCCTGGCCCGCACAACTAGACGGCACCGATCGACCATCGAAGATCGTGGCCTGCCTGGATCGGAACCAGGATCGAGGTGGTGGCGACGTGCTCTCGGAAGCCATAGCCGACCATGCTCGTCGTCCTAGGGGAGTCCCCTTCTCCGACGACCGTCCTCGGCGCGTGCCGAGGAAGACGCAACGTCAGGTGCCGCGTCGCGAGCGCATGCTCGAGCCGGTAGACGACGGAGTCGTCCGTAGACGTCGCCGCTACGCAGCGCACGTCGGGCCCGAGGTGGATGACGGAGTACGCCGAACCAGGATCAGCGCTCGAGACACGGTCGACGATCGACAAGGCCAGGCCGTCGGTGCGTCCCTCGATGACACGATGCACAGTGGTCTGCGCGTAGGCGGTGTGTTCCGCGGCGAAGCGATAGCCCTGACCTTCAGCGCGACCGGAGGTGACGCACTGCATGTGCTCCGGGTCGATGCTGTACGGCGAGGAATCGACGACGACGGCGTTGTGGGCCCAGCGGCTTCGGAGGTAGGCCGGGACGGGCTCCGCGTAGGCGTGAGAGTAGAAGCTCGGGTCGGTCAGCCACTCGACCCCGGCGAACCACAGCGTGAAGGATGCGTTGTCCTCGTGCTTGTGCGTGCTGTTCAGGCCCGAGTTCATGAGCATGAGCGAGTAGGGTGCGCCCGCGTCGCTGCCATGCGCGACGGCGTAGCCAGCGCGGGGAAGCACAAAGGACTCGTTTCGGACCGCCAGTTTCTGACGGGATGTCTGACGGGCTCGATACGTGTCGCCTTGTGCGGGAGAGGTTCCGTCCGGATATGAGAAGAGGTGCGAGAACGAGTCCATGCGGTCCGCGATGTCCGTGAACCGACCTGAGGAGGCGCCATCCGCGAGCGTGGCGGCGATCCGGATGAGGGTGGTCACTCCGTTGTGATACCCGATCGAATTCTCGGTGAATACGGCGAACGGGCCGTCGTAGCAGATCAGCTTGCTGAACTGGTCGTCGAGCCTCTCAATCGCCAGCTTGCGCCACGCATCGGCTTCGCGCGATCTGAACGCCTGGGCCGCCACAAGGAGCGCGATATCCTGGAACCATGCGTGATTGTGGTGGCGGGAGACTTGGTTCGCAGCGTAGAACGCCTCGTTCGCCAACAGTCGGGCATGCTGCAGAACGGCGTCGCAGATCAACGCGCGCGCATAGCCGCCGATCAGCGGCTCGGTCAGCCTGAGGACGATGAGGAGAGAGTTCAGTCGTTCGGCGGCCCCGTGGTCATACCAGGCGTATCTCGGATCTGGCGACAAGGCGTGCATGTTCAGGGTGATCCACTGGATCGCGATCTCTGCGACGGATCGAAGTGCTGTCTCGTTGGAGACGCGGTCCGCTTCGATCGCGAGCAATGCCAGCGGGTGGAGCGCGTTCCAGGAGAAGCGGAGCGTCGGGTTGTCGTCTGTGGCGACAGGACTGATCGCCGACGGGGCCCAGGCAGCGCGGATCCCAGGGAGAAGAGGGATCTGCCCCGCGGTGACGAACGCCTCGAGGTCCTCACGATTCGTTGCGGCCTTGTCATTCCTCACGAGCGACGAAGAGATGACTTCCACAGCATTGTGCAGACGTGCCGAGAACTCGATGGTCGACGACGTGGCCGACCGCTTGTCCAGGAGCGCCATCCTGGCCACGTCCAGGCGGGCGCCGTCGTGGGTAGGCGTGCCCTTGATGAAGAAGCGGATGTTGTCGATCTTCGGCACCGCCGGCGGGGATGAGCCCTGCGCCCGCATGATGAGGTCGTCCACGAAGAGGTGCGCGGTGTTCCATGTGTTCTGTCTAGCGTGACGTACCTTGACATGGAAATACTGACCTCCCTGCTGCCAGCCCACCGCCAGGTACTGGAGCGTCTGCCAGCCGGATGTCCGATACCGGATCACGAGGCCCCGCGGGGTGGAGCCCGCGAGGGAGAAGTGCGCTTGGAGGTCGTGTACCTGGGAACCGCCCTCGAACAATACGCCCATGTGAGTCGAGTCGCCGGACTCGTCGAGAGCGCCACTCGACCTGAGGGTGGGCGCTGAGCGCTCGTCGAGGTGTGCGGTGGGCCAGGTTGACACGACGTCTCCGCCGTCGCATCCGATCGAGTCGAGCAGTTCTAGCACGTGCTGATCTCCTGATTTGTTGACGCGCTGGAGGTCTTGGCGAGAAGCGCGAACAGGGTCGCCTGGGCGGCTCGGCCGTCACCGTAGGGGTTGATGGCGTTGGACATGGCCGCATAGGCGCTCGCATCCGTCAGCAGCCGCGAGACCCCGTTCACGATCCGATCCTCGTCCGTCCCGATGAGCTGGACGGCGCCCGCCTCGACGGCTTCAGGCCGCTCCGTGTTCTCGCGCATGACGAGGACGGGCTTTCCGAGGCTCGGCGCCTCTTCCTGGACTCCGCCCGAGTCGGTGAGAATGACGGTGCTGAGAGACATCATCCGTGCGAACTCCCCGTACGCCAACGGTTCGGTGACGGTCACGTTCTCGACGCCGACGAGCTGTGGTAGGACAGCGTCGCGCACGATCGGGTTCCTGTGCGCCGGGAGGACGATCTCGATGTCGGGGAACTCGCGCGAGATGCGGGCGAGTGCACGCCCGACCCCCTCCATCGCACCGCCCCAGTTCTCGCGGCGGTGCGTCGTCACCAGGAGAATGCGCCGGCCTGATGCCGCGAGCTCTTCGAGGCGGTAGTCGCTGAAGGCGACCTCCTTGTCGACGGTCATGAGCAAGGCATCGATCACGGTGTTGCCGGTGACCACGATCGTCGAGTCGTCCACACCTTCGGCAACCAGGTTCGTCCGGCTGGTCTGCGTCGGTGCGAGGTGCAACGCGGCGATCTGTGTCGTGATCTTGCGGTTCGCTTCTTCAGGGAAGGGGGAGTGGATGTTGCCCGAGCGAAGACCGGCCTCGACGTGGATCACGGGGATCTGCCGGTAGAACGCGGCGAGTGCGGCGGCAGTCGACGTCGACGTGTCGCCCTGGACGATCACGGCCGCGGGCTCCTCCTTCTCGAGGATCGGGTCGAGGCCTTCGATCACCCGCGCGAAGATCTGTGCGAGCGTCTGTCCGTGGCTCATGATGTTGAGGTCATGGTCCGGCACGATCCCGAACAGCTCGTTCACCTGGTCGAGCATCTCGCGGTGCTGGCCGGTCACCACCGTGACGCTGTCGAACTCGTCGCTCGCCTCGAGCGCCTTGATCACGGGAGCCACCTTGATGGCCTCAGGACGGGTGCCGTACACGGTCATGATGCGGGGGCGCATCGCTACCTACTCTCTGTCTTGTCGGCGCGGATGTTCGGCCGCTGCCCTCGTACGTGGCGGGGGGTGTAGAGCTTTCCCGGTGGTTCTTCGATCTTGACGAACGTGTCCTCACGCTCGCTGAGCGCGTCCTCGATGATGGTCTTGGCTTCCTCGGGCTTCTCCTTGGCGATCGCCCAGGCCCACTTGCGGTAGCGCAAAGCGACGTCCTCGGCGGGCCCATCCAGGATGAGGCGCCCATGGTTGAGCCAGATCGCGCGGGTGCAGGTCTCCTCGATGGTCTGGGCGGCGTGGCTCACGAGGAAGACCGTGCCCGCGTTCTCGCGGAGCTTTTCCATCCTCACCTCGCTGCGTTCCTTGAACGCGGCGTCACCCGTCGCAAGTGCCTCGTCGATCAAGAGGATGTCCGGGTTCGCTGCAGTGGCGATCGCAAAGCGAAGGCGAGAGCCCATGCCCGACGAGTAGGTCTTCATGGGGAGGTAGATCGACTTCCCGAGGCCGGCGAGCTTGATGACGTCCGGAACAGCCAGGGCGGTCTCCTCGGGGGTGAGACCCATGGCGAGGCAACCGAGGCGGACGTTCTGTTCGCCCGACAGGTCAGGGACGAGGGCTGCGTTGACACCGATCAGGACCGGCGTGCTCTCCGCGAGCACCTGACCGCGGGCCGGCTTCTCGAGTCCGGCGATGATGCGCAAGAGTGTGCTCTTGCCCGAGCCGTTCTGACCGACGATGCCGATCTGCTCACCGGATCGAGCGACGAACGAGATGCCGGCGAGGGCGCGCACCAAGACCATGGGCTGCTGGCCCAGGAGCGTCTTGGCGGCGCGAGCCAGGAGGTTTGCCCGGCGCCGTTCGGACGCGTCGGTCGACGGGACGCGGTAGCGGACGTGGACGTCCTGGACCGCCACGGTCGCCGAGGCGAACGGGTCAGAGGCGACCATACGACTCTTCCCCCTGCCAGAAGACGACGAACCCAACGAGGAGGGCGCCGAATGCCCAAGCGCTCAGTGACAGCCACATGGATCCCGCGGGAGTCTCGCCGTAGAGGAGGCAGTCACGCACCATGCTCAGCACCATGAACATCGGGTTGGCTTCCATGAGCGAGAGGATCGTCGGGTGGTCGATGAACTTCTCGTAGGAGAAGAACACGGCGGAACCGTAGAGCCAGAGGCGCATGGCGAACGAGATGAGCTGGTTGAGGTCGGGGACCTTGGCCGCAGCGCGCGCAAGCAGCAGCGCGAGACCGGTACAGAAGATCACCTGAAGCGCTAGGACAGCAGGGACGAGCAGTACCCGCCACGTGAGCATCTCGGATGGAGGGAGGACCAGGAGCAGCGCGATCATCGCGCCCAGGACCGGGATCATGTTGAGCATCTCGCGGAGCACCACGGAGATCGGGAGCGCGGCACGAGGGAAGGCGAATGCCCGAATGAGGTTTCGTCCCGCGGTGATCGATCTCGCGCCCCCCGTCACGCAGCGCGTCGTGAACGAGAAGAGGAACGTGCCGATGATGAGGTAGCCCAAGAAGTTGGGGATGCCACGGCCGGACTGCAGCAGCAGTCCGAAGATCAGGAAGTACGTCAGCCCGTCCAGGATCGGCTTGAGCACGAGCCACGCCGTGCCGAGCAGCGTCTCGCGCGTCCCGCTCGTGACCTTGGCCCGCGCGTCGGCCCACAGGAAGTAGCGCCGGTCCCAGAGCTGGGCGATGTACTCGCCCAACGGCGGCCGGGCTCCGACCCGCGTCAGGCGCCCCGCCGAGATGACCTCGACCTTGGTCTCGGGCCCCTCGAAGAGCATCGAGTAGAGGTCGACCGGGCTGGCCTTCCCCTCCGTCTGCCCCGTCGTGGGAGCCTTCGATGATGCGGTCATGCGGTGAATCCTAGGCAACCTCGGTAGATACCCCGGTACGCATCCGCGTTTTTCGCCCACGTGCGTTCGCTCGCAAGTACTCGACCTCGGGCAACGAGCTCGCCGGCGAGGGCCGGGTCGTGCTGCAGCGACTCGATCGCATCCGCCCACCCGGGCAGGTCATCGGGGGCGACGAGCAGCCCCCCGTGCGGTGCGTCGAGCACCTCGGCCAGGGCCGGCAGGTCGCTCGCGATCACAGGACGCCCGATCGCCATGGCCTCGACCGGCTTGAGGGGCGTGACCAGGCGGGTGACGCGGTCGTCGCGGCGCGGCACGAGGAAGGCGTCGAGCGCCGCCATGTACAGCGCGGCCTGCGCGTGCGGCACACGCCCAGGGAAGACCGCGTGCGGCCCCAGACCCAGTTCGTCGGCCAGGCGCAGCAGGCCTGGCCGGGCCACACCGTCGCCCACGACGAGCGCAGTCACGTCCAGACCGCGCTGCCGGAGCAGCGCGACCGCGTGCAGGATCGTGTCGTGCCCCTCGTACCCGACGAGGCTGCTCACGGTGCCCACCACGAACGACGCCTCGGGCAGCCCCAGCGACGCACGCGCAGCGGCGGGCGCCGGATGCTCGGCCAGGAGCGACGAGCGCACGGCGTTCGGCACCACCGAGATCCGCTCGGCCGGGACACCTCGGGAGACCAGCTCGTCGCGCATGGTCGCGCTCAGGGTCACCACCGCATCGGCGGCTACCGCGAGCTCGGTCTCCTTGGCGCGCAGCAGAGCGCGTCGTTCAGACCGCTCCGCGACCTCCCGGGCCTCGGGCGTGCCGTGCGACGCGACCCACGTCTCCTCGGGCAGCCCGCGCACCTCGTAGACCCACGGGATCCCCAACCGCTCCGCGGCGGCACGCGTGACCTCTCCGTTGGTCCCGGGCGTCGTGGTGTGCAGGACGTCGGGCTCGAACCTCTCCGCAGCCCGGACCAGCAGGTCCGTTGCGTCCGAGAAACGGCGCGCCGGATCGTTCGGCAGGCCGGTCGGGATGAGCCGTCGGTAGGGGATCCCGTCGACCACGTCGACGCCCCGCGCACCCAACGAGCCGATCGTCACGGGATAGCCCGCGCGTGTGGTGGCCTCGACGCGCAGCCCCCCGTCGCGCTGCGCGGTGAGGACCGCGTGGCTGCGCAGGGTGTACCCGCTCTGGGTGTGCGGCAACGAGTTGGTGAGGTGGTGCAGCACGGCGAGCGGCGCCGTCGGACCGGGGGAGGGCGCGGCAACCTCCCGCAGCCGGACCTCCGCGCGTGGCGCGAGCGCCTCGACCTGACCCAGCAGGCTCGCCAGGACCCGCTTCTCGGCGCGACCCGACGCGTGCGCAGCACGCAGGGCCGCGACGTCCCCTCGCTGCCACAGCGCCCGCAGGCCCGCGGGCCCGGGGGAGAGGACGCCGTCCAGGAGGTCGGGTCGTCCGACGGCGACGGCGACCTCGGCGCCGATGCGCGAGCGCCCGCCCGACGTCTGGAGCAGCCGTGACGACTCGTCGGCGGCACCGGACGAGTCGCCCGCGAGGTAGCGCGAGAGAGCGCGCGAGGCCGAGGGGGACGGTGCGAGCCCCAGCGCACGGATCACGACGGCGCGGACCCGGGCGGGCGAGCGCCGCACGGCCTGGATCACGAGCCATACCGGGTCGTCGAGGACTGCGTGCGTCGCGAAGGACGCGGCGAAGCGGACGTTGCGCGCGAGCTCGCGCGCGGGGGACCGGCGGCTCATCGGGCGAGGCCGTCGAGCAGCGCGAGGTAGGTCTCGGCGAGGACGTCGTCGTTCGCGTGGGCAGCGACCCACGCGCTGGCCGCGTGGCTCGCGACGGGTGCGATCCCGGACGTGGCGTAGCCCGCCCAGAGGTTCGCGAGCGCCTCGACGTCCCCCGGGGGCACCACGTCGCCCGCCTCGAGCGACAGGACCAGCTCGGCAGACTCTCCCGCGACGCACGCCGTGACGTGGTGACCAGAGGCCATGACCTCGTACAGCTTGGACGGCACGGTCCACTGGAACGGCTCCCAGTTGCGCAGGGAGACCACCAGGGTGTCGGCCCAGCCGTAGAGGGCCTCGATCTCGGCGTGCGGGATGGGCGGGCCGATCGTCACGGGCGCGCCCAACGACCGGGCGAGTGCGGCGAGCTGCGTCGCGTCGTTGCCGGCGCCGACGATCCTGACCTCGATCGGCAGCCCACGGGACTCGACCACGGCAGCCGCGCGCACCACGACCTCGAGCCCCTGGGACCTGCCGAGCGTCCCGGCGTAGACGACGCGGAACGGACGGGGTGCGAGATCCGTGCCCGGAGCCACGGCGGGGCGGCTGACCACGGGGAACGCCGTGCCGTTGCGCACGACGGCCACGTTGCGGGCGCCTCGGGAGCGGACGACGTCGGCGAACGTCTCCGTGGTGGTCACCACCAGGTCGGCGCGGGACTGCAGCCGCGTGATGACCCGGTGCGCGAGCGTCGTCGCGAACGCCCGCCCAGGGCGACGCTGGGCGAGCGAGCCGGTCATGATCCCGCTGGGACGGATGAGGTCCGGCCAGGCGTCTCTCATCTCGACGACCAGGGCCGCGCGGAAGATCCGCGCGAGCGCCCAGGCCGCGAACATGCTCGGGATCCCGGGCACGGTCCCGATCACGACCGTGGGGCGGACGGTCCGTCGGCGTAGACGCCGCCACCCCAGGTGGATCGAGCTCAGGGCCGCCACGAGATGGTCCAGGGTGCGGGAGACGAGCGACGTCGTGTGCTCCCGGTAGCGCACGCGGATGATGCGCTCACCGTGCGCGCCGCGCGAGACCGTCCCGGGCAGGTGCGCCTCAGAGCCGGGGGCGAGGGTTCCCGAGGGGTAGTGCGGGGGTGGCGTGAGGACGCTCACATCGACGCCAGCCGGGATGAACCGGGCGACGAGCGCCCCCCACCGGCGCTGCGGGGCCCCCGTCTCGGGTGCGTAGTGATGGGTCACGAGGAGGACGCGATGCCCCGACGACGGCTTCTGCCGCGCGTGGAGCGCCCCCCTCGGTGCGCGACCGGCCATGTCCCCTGGTTTCTCTCAGTGATCCCGGCAGGTCGACATCGACACCGCTCGTGGTTTGGGCCGGTTCGGCCCGAAAGATTGCACGTGTGTCCCACGTGTTCGACGCGAAACCTCCACAGTCTATCGCCGCGCGAGAGGGTCGTTGGCACGCCAAGAGTTGGGTAGGTGGGGTGAACATCCGCGCGAGGGCGCCAGATTCGGGGCCGGGGCGGCGTGAGGTCCCCTAGGATCTCTCCCGTGCCAGACAACGAGCTGCTCCCGGTCGGGACCGAGTCGACCCCAGGTTCCGGCGACGTCGGGGCTGGGCGTCGTCATGTCCGCAAGCGCAGGCACGGCGCCAGGACCGCGTTGATCGTCCTGGGCGCGCTCGTCGCGGTGCTCTGCCTGGGAGGCGTCGCGGCCGTCGTCGCGTTCCGGAACAGCCTCGACAGCAACATCGAGAAGCTCGCCGACCCGTTCGAGGGTATCCAGAACCGGCCGGAGGCCGCGCCGAGCGACCCTGCTCTGCCCAACGAGGCCGTCAACATCCTGGTGCTCGGGTCGGACAGCCGCATCTCGGCGGGGGACCCGTCGCAGTGGAAGGCGGGGGCGCAGCGCACCGACGCGATCATGCTCGTCCACCTGCCGGCGGACCGGAAGTCCGCTCAGGTGGTCTCGTTCCCCCGTGACAGCTGGGTGCCGATCCCGGGTCACGGAGAGGCCAAGATCAACGCGGCCTTCTCCTACGGCGGCCCGGCGCTCATGATCGAGACCGTCGAGCAGCTCACGGGCGTGCGGATCGACCACTTCGCACTCACCGACTTCACGTCCTTCACGTCCCTGACCGATGCCCTGGGCGGCGTGCAGATCCGCATCCCCGAGGACATCAGCGACGGCAAGAAGGTCCAGTTCGAGGCCGGCGTGCACATCATGACCGGTGAGCAGGCGCTCGCCTACACGCGTCAGCGGCACGGCCTGCCCAACGGGGACTTCGGTCGTGCTCAGCGCCAGCAGAACTGGATGCGCTCGATCCTCGCCAAGGTCAACAACAACCGCAACGACGTACCCCTCATGACGTCGTTCTTCACGGCCTTCAGCCAGTCGGTCGCGGTCGACGAGCAGTTCACGATGGACCGGATCCAGAACCTCTACATGAGCGCACGTGGCCTGTCGACCAACGACGTCACGTTCCTCACGGCCCCGCACAACGGCACTGGGCGCTCGGCCGACGGCCAGTCGATCGTGGTGCTCAACCGTGAGCTGCTCGATCCCCTCATGGCCTCGTTCGCGAGCGACACCGCCGCGCAGTTCGTCGAGGAGAACAAGGGAGTGCTCACGGTGCTCCCCGCGACGGTGAAGTGAGCGCCTCGAGCGACGAGACAACCGGCGCCGTCCGTTCCGTCCTGATCCACGGGAGCTGCGTCACGCGCGACGCGTTCGCGCTCCGCGGGGAGGCGCGGTTCCGGCTGGTGGACTACTACGCCCGCAGCTCGCTCGCGAGCGCGTTCGCCGACCACGGCCTCGAGGGGGTCGACACCTCGACGATCACGTCGCCCTTCCAGCGACGGATGGTCGACCGTGACCTGGGCAAGCACTTCTGGCGCGACCTCCCCGACGTGCGGGCGGACGTGATCGTCGTCGATCTCGTCGACGAGCGCTACGGGGTCCTGGTGGACGACCGCTCCGGTGTCGGGACGCCGTCGGCGGAGCTGCTGCGTGCGGACGGCATCTCGCCCGATCTCCACCGGGTCCTTCCGGGATCGATCGACTTCCTGATGGCCTGGGAGGCCGGTCGTCGTCGTTTCATGGCCGAGGCGCGGGCGGCTGGTCTGGCGGGTCGCATCGTCGTGCACCAGGCGCGGTGGGCCGAACGGTGTGCCGACGGCACGCGTTTCGACCACCAGGCGTCAGCCGACGCGAACCACCTGCTGGAGTACATGTACGGGCGGTTGCGGAGGGACCTGGCGCCGCACCAGTTCGTCCGGGTGCCGGCGCATCTCGTGGTCGGTGACCCCGACCACCGGTGGGGTCGCTCGCCCGTCCACTATGTCGAGGAGTACTACCGGACCTTCCTCGACCTGCTCGACCGAGCGACGGCGTCACCCCGACACTGAGGGCAGCTTGTCCCGCCGCTCATCGGCGGCGGTAACCCACCCGCTCAGCGGCGGCTTGGTCCCGCCGCTGAGCGTCGCCGGGCGTCGCTGAGCGGCGGGACGGGCCGAGAGGCCCCAGGGGAGGTCGGTCAGGCGGCGGTGCCGTCGAGGACGACGAGCCCGTCCCGGAACGCCACGTCCGCGACGCTGGCCCCGGGGAGGCGGGCCTGGAGGAGGCGCTGGACGTCGAGGGCGATGCGGGCGTCGGGCAGGACGCGCACCGAGCCGGCCGGCAGCCCCTTGGCGGCCACGACGGTCTCGATCCGGTTCGCGGCGAGGCCGAGGAGCTTGTGCGCCGGCAAGCCGCCCGCGTGCGCGTCCACGGAGAACGTCGCGACGCCGTCGGTCACGTCGACCACGCGCAGCGTGGCACGGACGGTGGGCGCGAGGCGCGTCGCGAGCTTGAGGGGCGCGGGCAGGCGCTTGACCTGGCGCGGTTCCGCGACGAGGTCGAGCGCGTCGTCGCGCCCCGTGACGGAGGTGATGAAGGACGGCAGATTGCGGCCCATGAGCCCGAGGAGGTTGAGCGTCTCGGCGAGGGTGAGTTCCTGATGCACGGCGCACACCATAGCGGACGTTCGGGGCGAGTCGGGTGTCCCCGGGAGCGTTCTTACCCACCCCGGACCCTTTCCTTACCTAAGGTAATGAGTTAAGGTAAGGAAATGCCTGCTGCGGAACCGACCACGTCCTCGTCCCCCACGAAGGCGCAGTGTCGGCCCGCGACTCTCGGCGGTGACCTGCGTGTCGCCCTGACCCGGGTCTCGCGCGCACTGCGCTCGCAGCGCGGCGGCGCCGACCTCCCCGAGGGCCAGTTCGGGGTCCTGACCGTGCTCCACAAGCACGGCGGCATGACCCCCGGTGCGCTGGCCACGCACGAGCGCATCCGGCCGCCCTCCATGACGCGCACCGTCAACGCGCTCGTCGAGCTCGGCCTGGTCCACAAGGTCGAGCACCCCACGGACGGGCGCCAGGTCGTCGTCGCGCTGACCGATGCCGGCGTGCTGGAGGTCAAGGAGACCCGACGCCGCCGCGACGCGTGGCTCACCCAGCAGCTGACCGCCCTGACCCCGGAGGAAAGAGAGACCTTGGCCCGCGCCAGTGACCTGTTGACCCGGATCGCCGCCCGATGAGCGCGACGTTCTCCTCGCTCAAGTACTACAACTACCGCCTGTGGTTCGGCTCCGCGCTCGTCGCGAACGTCGGGACCTGGATGCAGCGCATCGCGCAGGACTGGCTCGTCCTGACCGTCCTGACCGCGAACTCCGGCGTCGCCGTCGGCGTCATCACGGCCCTGCAGTTCGCGCCGGTCCTCGCGCTGTCCGCGTGGGCGGGCGTCCTCGCGGACCGCCTCCCGCGCCGCAAGATGCTCATGGCGACCCAGGGGGCCTCGGGGCTGCTCGCGCTCGGGCTCGGCGCCCTGGTGCTCTCGGGGCACGTCGAGCTGTGGCACGTGTACGGGTTCGCGCTCGCGCTCGGCTGCGTGTCCGCGCTCGACGGACCCGTGCGCCAGACGTTCGTCGCCGAGATGGTGCCCAGCGACAAGCTCTCCAACGCCGTGGGCCTCAACAGCGCGTCGTTCAACGCCGCGAGGCTCATCGGCCCCGGCGTCGCGGGCCTGCTCATCGCCGCCGTGGGCACCGGCTGGGTCTTCATCATCAACGGCATCAGCTTCGGGGCGACGATCTTCGCGCTGTCCCGCATGCGGACCCGGGAGATGCACCGGCTGCCGAGCGCCTCGCGCGAGAAGGGGCAGATCCGCGAGGGCATCCGCTACGTGCGCGGCCGCTCCGACATCATCGTCATCATGGTCGTGCTGAGCGTCGTGTCGACGTTCGGGCTCAACTTCCAGCTCACGTCCGCCATGATGGCGCGCGTCGAGTTCGGGATGGGCGCGGGCGAGTACGGCATGCTCGGGTCGATCCTCGCGATCGGCTCCCTGACCGGTGCGCTCATGGCGGCGCGCCGCGAGCGGCCGCGCGTGCGGCTCGTGATCGGGTCGGCGTTCGGGTTCGCGGTCGCGACCGGCGTCATGGCGCTCATGCCCAGCTACACGACGTTCGCGCTCGCGTGCATCCCGGTCGGTTTCATGTCGCTGACCATGATGACCGCGGCCAACACGACCATCCAGATGACGACCGACCCCGTCATGCGCGGGCGCGTCATGTCGCTCTACATGATCGTGTTCCTGGGCGCGACGCCCGTGGGTGCGCCCATCGTCGGCTGGATCGCCGAGGCGTACGGTCCGCGCTGGGCGATCGGGATCGGGTCCATCACGGCCCTGCTGGTCTCCGTGGGCGCCGCGATCTGGGCCATGCGGAACTGGAAGTTCACGGTCTCCTACCGCGTGACCCAGCGCCCGCACCTCCTGGTCACCTACCCCGCGGGCGGCGCCGCGCGGCGCGCCGGCCGCAGCGACACGCGTGAGCGGCTCGGCGTCGAGGACGCGCAGGAGGTCGCCGAGGCGGCGTGACCCCGCTCGGCCGTGAGCCGGGCGGCACCGCTCGGCGGTCCGGGCGGTCGCGGCGAGCAGGTGCGTGAAACGGACGTGGGCCCGCCCCGGGCACCCCGGGCGGGGCCCGGCCGGGCCCCCCGGGGGGGGGCCACGTCTGCGTCGCGGTGACTCAGGCCAGGGCGTCGACCACGAAGTCGATGCTGCGCGTGAGCAGCTCGACGTCCGTGGGCTCGATCGCGGGGAACATCCCGATGCGCAGCTGGTTGCGCCCCAGCTTGCGGTAGGGGAAGACGTCGAGGATCCCGTTGGCGCGCAGGGCCGCGATGACCTGGGTCGCGTCGATCGACTCGTCCAGGTCGATCGTCCCGACGACGGTGGACCGGTCCTCGGGGCGCGTCACGAACGGCGTGGCCCACTCGCGCGCCCCGGCCCAGGAGTACAGGGTCTCGGCGGACGTCGCCGAGCGGGCGCTCGACCAGGCGAGGCCGCCCTGCTCGTTGAGCCAGTCGACCTGCTCGGCGAACGTCACGAGCGTCGTGACCGCGGGCGTGTTGAGGGTCTGGTCCTGGCGCGAGTTCGTCAGGGCCGCCTGGAGCGAGAGGAACTCGGGGACCCAGCGGTCGCCGGACTCGATCTCCTCGACGCGCGCGACGGCGTCGGGGGACAGGATCGCGACCCACAGCCCGCCGTCGGACCCGAAGACCTTCTGCGGCGCGAAGTAGTAGACGTCCGTCTCCGCGAGGTCGACCGGCAGGGCGCCCGCGCCCGACGTCGCGTCGACGAGCGTCAGCGCCCCCTGCTCGCGCGAGCCCGGGACCCGGCGGACCGGGGCCATGGCGCCCGTCGAGGTCTCGTTGTGGGGCCACGCGTAGACGTCGACGCCGTCCGCGAGCCGCGGCACCGCGACCGACCCCGGGGGAGCGGTGACGACCTGCGACGGCTCGAGGAAGGGCGCCCGCGTGGTCGCGGTCGCGAACTTGGCGCCGAACTCGCCGAACGCCGCGTGCTGGGCGCGCTCGCGCACCAGGCACAGCGTCGCGACGTCCCAGAACGCCGACGCGCCGCCGTTGCCCAGGACGACCTCGTAGCCCTCGGGGGCGTGGAACAGGTCGGCGAGCCCTGAGCGGATGCGGCGCACCAGGGACTTGACCGGGGCCTGGCGGTGGGAGGTCCCCAGGAGGGACGTGCCCGCCTCGGTCAGTGCGCGGACCTGGGCCTCGCGGACCTTGGAGGGGCCGCAGCCGAAGCGGCCGTCGCTGGGCAGGAGGTGCGGGGGGACGGTGATCTGGGTGGGCTCAGGCACAGGGCCACGATAGTCCGGCGTGGCGCACGCACCGGCAGGCGTCCACAATGTCGGTGGCTCGGACCTAAACTAGTGGTCAGCGGCCCGCCGGTGCGGCAGGTGCCCCCGAGCCCCCAAGCGACAGGAGCGCGACGTGACCGACCTGATCGACACCACCGAGATGTATCTGAAGACCATCTACGAGCTCGACGAAGAGGGGATCGTCCCTCTGCGCGCGCGCATCGCGGAGCGTCTCGGCCATTCGGGTCCCACCGTCTCCCAGACCGTGGCGCGCATGGAGCGTGACGGTCTGGTCGTCGTGACGGGGGACCGTCACCTCGAGCTCACCCCCGACGGCCACGCGAAGGCGCAGCGCGTCATGCGCAAGCACCGCCTCGCGGAGCGCCTGCTGACGGACGTCATCAAGCTCGACTGGGAGTTCGTGCACGTCGAGGCCTGCCGCTGGGAGCACGTCATGAGCGAGCTCGTCGAGAAGCGCCTCATCGGCCTGCTCGACCACCCGCACTACGACCCCTACGGCAACCCCATCCCCGGGCTCTCGGAGCTGGGTGAGGACATCCAGGAGATCGAGTACCTCGACGGCGTGGTGTCCCTGCCGGCGTTCGTGGCCGCCCAGGACCGTGCGGGGCGCGCTCCTGGTGAGCTGCGCGTCGTCGTCCAGCGCATCGCGGAGCCGCTCCAGACGGACACGGACCTCCTCGTGCGTCTCGCGGCTGCGGGGATCCTGCCTCGCCAGGAGGTCGTGGTCACGCCGGAGGCCGGGGCGTTCACGGTGTCCGCGACGGGCGCGGAGACGGTCCTCGACCTGCCCGACGACGTCGCTCGCCACATCTTCGTCACCGCGCCCTGAGCGCAGCGCACGACGGCTCCCACCGCCCTGCACCCTCCCGGGGGCGCGGGGCGGCGTGCTGTCCGGGGTCGGTCGGGGGGCAGCCGCGTGGCGGCCCCGCAGGGGCTCCCGGGCGGCGGTCTTGTGGTGCTTCGTCCCGCTCTGCCCGGCCCTTCCGGAACGTCGTGACGGGAACGTGACATTCACCCCCGGGTCGTGTACGTTCGGTTCTGCTTCACGGAAGACTCATTCGTCGGAGCCCTCGCGCGGAACGCCTAACCCTGTCACCGCGAGAGGAACACCACGACCCGCTGACAGGGACGGGGGACCCAAATTCGGGTACCGGCAACGGTGCCCTTGGGGTGAAGCCTGAAGGACCTCGGTCCTGACGGCCGGGTGATTCTCCCACCCGAACCCGACAGCTGACCTCGCAGGCGTCCAGGAGAGGTATCCAGTGAACGCAGTGACGAACGGCGCACGCCATCGTGCAGCACGACGCCCGCTTTCCACCCTTGCTTCGGCGGCGACGGCTTCCTCCGTCGGCCGCCGCACCGCTGTCGTCGCTGCCTCGTCGGGACTCATCGTCTCGATGCTGGGCGGCACCGCTGCCACCGCAGCCCCCGTCGAGCAGGACTCGACCAAGCTCAACACCGTCGACCTGAACGCCCTCACGACGCAGGCTCGCGCGGCGCTCGAGTCCGCTCCGGCCGTCACGGTCGCCGCCGAGGCCGGCTTCGCGATCGAGAGCGCGGCCGTCGCCGTGACCCCGGCACCGGAGCCCGTGGTCGAGCGCGTCGTCGAGACCCGCGCCACCACGACCCCGTCGCGCTCCAGCGAGCGCACGGCCACCGCTGCGGCCAGCACGGCCACGACCGAGAAGAAGGCTGCGGTCGAGGTCCCGGCCTCCGCCGCCGGCTCCTCGATCGTCTCGATCGCCACCCGCTACGTGGGCGTCCCGTACGTCTACGGCGGCACCTCGCCCGACGGCTTCGACTGCTCGGGCTTCACCCAGTACGTGTTCGCGCAGGCCGGCATCAGCCTGCCTCGCACGTCGAGCGGCCAGGGCAACGTGGGCACCAAGGTGTCGCGTGCCGACGCTCAGCCCGGTGACCTCATCTGGACCCCCGGCCACATCTCGATCTACGCCGGTGACGGCATGCAGATCGACGCGCCGCGTCCCGGCAAGACCATCCAGGTCCGTCAGATCTGGCAGTCGAACCCGACGTTCATCCGCGTCGCCTGAGACCACCAGCGGTCCTCCGAGGCCGCGCGGGAGTGATCTCCGCAGTCCACCAGAGCCCCGTCCTCCCGCCTCGTGCGGGGTGGCGGGGCTCTGTCGTGCCCGGTGGGACCCCGCCCTGCCCGGGCGGGGTCGGGGTGGTGAGCGGCAGGGGCGGGGCGGCGGCCCCAGGCCTCCGGGACGGTCGCGACGCGCGGTCGATCGAACCCCGGCACCACGGTGGACTTTGCCTGTTCTTTCGATAGGTTTGTCTCAGGATGGACGTTTGCCCTCGGAAGGAGACGGAACCATGACCCGTGCGGAGATCGTGCTCGTCGGCGTCGACGGATCGGCCCCCAGCCTGCACGCGCTGGACTGGGCTGCTGCGTACGCCCGCCAGGTCGGTTGGCCCCTGCACGTCGTGTGCTCGTACTCGCTCCCCTCCTTCACCGCGGCCTCGCTCGACGGCGGCTACGCCGCTCTCGACGACACCGCCATCCAGGAGGGTGCCAAGGCCGTCCTGGCAGAGGCCACCCAGCGCGCAGAGGCCGCAGGCGTCAGGACCACCGCGGCGATCGCGACCGGCGACGCGGCCGGCGTCCTCGTCGAGCTCTCGAAGGACTACGGCCTGGTCGTGGTCGGCACGAGGGGGCGCGGTGGGTTCACCGAACGGCTCCTCGGGACCGTGTCCTCGGCGCTCCCCGCGCACTCCCGGTGCCCCACCGTCGTCGTGCCGTTGAAGTCGGGGACGGACGAGGCAGGCGACCTGCCGACCGTCGCCCCGCTCAAGCGCATCGTCGTCGGCGTCGACGGGTCGCCCTCGGCGGACATCGCCCTGCGGCACGCGATCAAGCAGGCGCGGGCGTGGAAGGCCGAGCTCGTGGCCGTCGCCGGGGTCCCCGTGGGGGCCGGTGCGGGGCTGCTCGCCTGGCTGCCCGCCTCGATCGACCACCAGCAGGTCCTGGACGACATCACCGAGGGGCTCAACGTCATCGTGGACCGGCACGAGGCCGAGAACCCCGACGTCTCCATCAAGCGCATCGTCCTGGACGGGACCGGCGCGGAGCTCCTCACCGAGTTCTCGACGGCCTCGGACCTCATCGTCGTGGGCTCGCGCGGGCGGGGCGGCTTCACCGGGCTGCTGCTCGGTTCGACGAGCCAGGCCGTGCTGCACCACTCGGCCTGCCCGGTCATGGTCGTGACCAAGCGCTGCGAGGACGAGAAGGTCCCGGCCGCCGGTGACGGGGCGTCGGCGAGCTGAGAGCCGTCCACAGCAGCGTCAGGACGAGCGCGACCGCGGGGTCGCGCCCGTCCTGAGGCACCGGCGAGGAGCGCTCAGTTGCGCGTCCGGTACAGGTGCATGGTGATCGGCGCGAAGATCGCGGTCAGGACCACGGAGGCGAGCAGGACCCAGCCGATCTGGTCGAACGTCGCCGTGCCGGCCATGAGCGCCCGGACCGCGGTCGCGAGGTGGCTCACGGGGTTGACCTCGACCCACGCCTTGAGCACCGCGGGCATGGTGTCCGGGTCAACGAAGATGTTCGACGCGAACGTCAGCGGCATGAGGATCAGCATCGAGACCCCCATGACCGCGTTGGGCGTGCGCATCACGAGGCCCAGGATCGTGAAGATCCAGCTGATCGCGAACGCGAAGACCAGCAGCAGGACGACCGCCAGGAGCACCCCGACGACCCCGCCCTCGGGCCTGAACCCGATCGCGAGCCCCAGGCCCACCGTGATGACCGAGGCGATCGTGTAGCGGACGGTGTCACCCAGGAGCGCGCCCACGATGGGGGCCGGCCGCCAGATCGGCAGCGACCGGAACCGGTCGAACACCCCCTTGGTGATGTCCGTGTTGAGCGTGAACCCCGTGTAGACCGTGATGATCAGGACCGTCTGCACCAGGATGCCGGGCAGCAGGTACTGGAGATACGTCTCCGGGTCCCCGGCGATCGCCCCGCCGAACAGGTACGTGAACATGAGCGTGAAGATGATCGGCGTCAGGGTCACGTCGAAGAGCTGCTCCGGCACGTGCTTGATCTTGAGCAGCGCCCGCCACGCGAACGTCAGGGTGTTCGCGAGCGGAGAGGGTCGCGTCGGGTGCTGGTCCATCGAGATCGCCGCCCGGAGGGCCTGCGCCTCCGGGGTCGTGATGACCTCGGTCTGTGTCGCGGCCATCAGGCCACCTCCCCGTCGATCGTGCTGCTGGGTTCGCCGCGCGCCCCGGGGGCGCTGCCGCGGGCAGCGCGCCGTCCCCGGCGCGTGGACCGGTCGCCCCCGTCGCCGTCGCCGCCGGCCGGGCGGCTCTCGCCGTCCTCGTCGCCCTCGTCGGCCGGCTGGCCCGTGAGGGCGAGGAAGACCTCGTCGAGGCTCGGCTGCCCCAGCGTGAACTCGGGCACCGTGATCCCGGCGTCCGCGAGGGCCGGCAGGACCTGCGCCGCGAGGTCCGCGCCGTCGTCGGGTACGCGCGCGGAGAACGCGTACGGGTCCGCCGCGAGCACGACCTCCGCCCCGAGCGTGCGCTCGACGATCTCCGCGGCCCGGGTGCGGTCTCCGGAGGCCGCGAGCCGCAGGCTCACCGACCCCGCACCGACCGAGCGCTTGAGCTCGGTCGCGGTGCCCTCGGCGATGACCTTGCCGTGGTCGATCACGGCGATGCGGTCCGCGAGCTGGTCGGCCTCCTCGAGGTACTGGGTGGTGAGCAGGACCGTCGCGCCGTCGGCCACGAGGACCCGGATGATGTCCCACACCTGGTTGCGGCTGCGGGGGTCGAGCCCTGTGGTCGGCTCGTCGAGGAACAGGACGCGAGGGCTCATGACGAGGCTCGCCGCGAGGTCGATGCGGCGGCGCATGCCGCCCGAGTACGTCTTGACGGGACGGTTCGCGGCCTCGGCGATCCCGAACGCCTCCATGAGGTCGAGGGCGCGGCGCTTGGCGGCGAAGGTCGTGAAGCCGTACAGGCGGGCGATCACGATCAGGTTCTCGGCGCCCGTGAGGTCCTCGTCGACCGACGCGTACTGGCCTGTGAGGCCCACGAGCGAGCGGACCGCGTCGGGCTGGGCCAGGACGTCGTGCCCCAGGACGTGGGCCGTGCCGGCGTCGGGGCGCAGGAGGGTCGTGAGCATGCGGACGGCCGTCGTCTTGCCCGCGCCGTTGGGGCCGAGGACCCCGTAGACCGTGCCGGTCGGGACGACCAGGTCGATCCCGTCGACGGCGCGGGTCTCCTTGAAGTGCTTCACGAGGCCGTGGGCCTCGATCGCGAGATCTGGTGGGCTGGTCATGCGTGCTCCCTTCAGGGGTGGTGCACGGGTCTGTCCAGTTCCGACCGCGGGAGGAGCGAGAACTCATCGGTGCCCCGGGCGGCCGGGTCCTTGGTCGCGTCGGCCCGTCCTGCCACGTCCTGTCGCGACCGGGTGACCCTGTCCACCAGGCGACCGAGCCGACGGGGGCGGGCGCCGCAGCGACCGAGACCTCCATCATGCGACGACGGGCGGCCGCAGACCAGGGGTCCGCGGCCGCCCGTCGGGTACGGCGATGTGCAGGAGGGCGTCAGGCAGCCGCCTTCTCGGCGGCCGCGAGGAGCACGCACGTCGCGACGCCGTCGATCGCGACGCGGACCTCGTCGAGAGGGGGCAGCGTCGGGGCCAGGCGGATGTTGGCGTCACGAGGGTCCTTGCCGTACGGGAACGTGGCGCCCGCGGGCGTCAGGGCGATCCCGGCCTCCTTGGCGAGCTGGACGACGCGCGACGCGGTGCCGGGCACGACGTCGAGCGACACGAAGTACCCGCCACGCGGCGAGGTCCAGGAGACGCCGGGCTCCGCGCCCAGGCGCTCGCGCAGGATCGTGTCCACGGCCTCGAACTTGGGCGCGATGATGTCGCGGTGCTTGCGCATGTGGGCGCGCACCCCGTCGGCGTCGCCGAAGAACTGGGCGTGGCGGAGCTGGTTGACCTTGTCCGGGCCGATCGCCTGCGCCGCGAGGTGCTTCTTGTACCAGGCGACGTTGGTGGGGGAGGCGCCCAGGAAGGAGACGCCCGCCCCGGCGAACGTGATCTTGGAGGTCGACGCGTAGAGCAGCACCCGGTCCGGGTTGCCGGCCTCCGCGGCCAGGGCGAGCGCGGGCGCGGACTCGGTCTCGACGTCCGTGAGGTGGTGCACCGCGTACGCGTTGTCCCACATGATGCGGAAGTCGGGGGCCGCGGTGGGCATCGAGACGAGGCGCTGGGCGACCTCGTGCGAGACCACGGACCCGTCCGGGTTGGCGTAGGTCGGCACGACCCACATGCCCTTGATGGTCGGGTCGTCCGCGACGAGGGCGGCGACGGCCTCCGCGTCGGGCCCGTCGGCCGTCATGGGGACGGTCACCATCTCGATGCCGAACGCCTCGCACAGCGCGAAATGACGGTCGTACCCCGGGACGGGGCACACGAACCGCACCTTCTCCTCGCGCGACCAGGGACGCGGCGAGCCGGGCACGCCGAACAGCATCGCGAACGCGAGCGTGTCGTGCATGAGCGTGAGGCTCGAGTTGCCGCTTGCGAGGAGCTGGTCCACGGGGACGTCGAGCAGCTCGGCGAAGATGCGACGGAGCTGCGGCAGGCCGTCGAGCCCGCCGTAGTTGCGCACGTCGGTGCCGTTCTCGTCGGTGACCGTTCCTGCGCCCGGCAGTGCCAGGAGGGCGTCGGAGAGGTCGAGCTGCTCGGCGGACGGCTTGCCGCGGGTCAGGTCGAGCTTCAGGCCGAGGGACTGCAGGTCGGCGTAGGCCTGCTGCCACTCGGCGAGGCGGGTGGAGGTGTCGGAGGCAGGAGTGGTCACCCTCCGGACTCTACCGATCTGCGGCGAGCTGCGTCAGTGCGTCACGCAGAGCGGCCATCCCGAGGTCGAGGTCTGGACGGTCGATCACCAGCGGGGGAGCGAGCCGGATGGTCGAGCCGTGGGTGTCCTTGGCCAGGACGCCGCGCACGAGCAGCGCCTCGCACAGGTCGCGGCCCGTCCCGCGGGCGGGGTCGAGGTCGATCCCGGCCCACAGCCCCACGCCTCGTACGCCCGTCAGCAGCCCCTCGTCGACCAGGCGTGCGAGCCGGGCGTGCAGGTGCGTCCCCAGGTCGCGGGCGCGCGCCTGGTGCTCGCCCGTCTCGAGGAGCCCGACGACCGCGAGCCCGACGGCGCACGCGAGCGGGTTGCCGCCGAACGTCGACCCGTGCGTCCCGGGCGTCAGGACCCCCAGGACGTCGCTGCTCCCGACGACCGCGGAGACGGGCACGACACCCCCGCCCAGGGCCTTGCCGAGCGTCACGAGGTCCGGCTTCACGTCCCACAGCTCGCACGCGAGCGTGGTCCCGGTGCGGCCCAGGCCGGACTGGATCTCGTCCGCGACCAGCAGGACCCCGCGTTCGTCGCACACGCGGCGCAGCGCGGGCCAGTAGTCGTCCGGGGGGACGACGACGCCCGACTCTCCCTGGACGGGCTCCATGAGGACGGCGACCGTGGTCTCGTCGATCGCGTCCGCGACGGCCTGCGCGTCGCCGTAGGGCACGAGGCGGAAGCCGGGGGTGAACGGGTCGTACCCGTCGCGCGCGTCGGGGTCGTCGGAGAACGACACGATGGTCGTGGTGCGGCCGTGGAAGTTCCCGTGCCCGACGACGATGCTCGCCCGCCCGGCCGGCACGCCCTTGACCTCGTAGCCCCACTTGCGGGCGATCTTGATCGCGGTCTCGACCGCCTCGGCGCCCGTGTTCATGGGGACCATCATCGGGACCGCGCCCGGCCCTCCGCCCTGCACGAGGGGGCCGACGAGCTGCGTCAGGCGGTCCGCGAAGGGGTGCAGCAGGTCGTGGTCGAACGCGCGCGAGGTCAGGGTCACGCGCCCGAGCTGCTCGGTCGCGGCGTCGATCAGCGCGGGGTGGCGGTGCCCGAAGTTCAGGGCCGAGTACCCGGCGAGCAGGTCGAGGTGGCGTCGACCGTCGACGTCGGTGACCCAGGCGCCCTCACCGGTCGCGACGGTCACGGGCAGCGGGTGGTAGTTGTGCGCGAGCGAGCCCGGGTGCGCACCGCCCGACGGCGTCGCTCCCGTCGCGCGGTCCGGTGCGGCGGGCGCGGCGCTGCCCGTCGTGGTCGCGGCGGCCGGGACGGCCTGGCTCTGCGCGCTCATGACCGGATCTCCAGCGTGCAGCACTTGGCGCCGCCGCCGCCGCGCAGCAGCTCGGACGTGTCGACCGCGATCGTCTCGTAGCCCCGCTCGGCGAGGGCACCCGCGAAGTGGGTCGCGGCCGGGGTGTGGACCACGTGCCGCCCGTCGCTCACGGCGTTGAGCCCGAGCACCAGGGCGTCGTCCTCGGTCGCGTGGTGCGCGTCGGGGAACCTCTCGGCCAGGACCTCCTGGGAGGCGGGCGAGAAGGCGGGCGGGTAGTAGGCCAGGTCGAGCGGCACCTGGGCGGTGGGGGCGGGCGCGAGGTGCGGGGCCTCGGGTGGGGGAGCGGCGCCGTCGGGCAGGGGGGCGAGGAACGGCGGCGGTGCGCCGCCGGGCGCCAGGCGCGGCGCGCCCTCGCTGCCGCGCAGCACCACGAGCGCGGTGTCGAGGTGGTAGAAGCGCGGGTCGACGAGCTCGAGCGTGACCACCTCGCGGCCCCAGAGGTTCGCGGCCTCCTGGTGCGCGCTGCGCTCGGTGCGGAACCCCGTGCCGGCCAGCACGACGTCGCCCGCGACGAGCAGGTCGCCCTCGCCCTCGTTGACGTGGTCGGCCGAGTGGGTCACGTAGCCGCGGTCGGCGAACCACTTGAGGTAGGCGGGGCCCTCGGGGGCGCGCTCGGGGTGGCGGAAGAGCGCGGAGTAGGCCAGGCCGTCGACCACGGTCGCGCCGTTGGCCGCGTAGACCATGTCCGGCAGGCCGGGCTCGGGGGCGATCTGCTCGACGCGGTGCCCGAGGTCGAGGTACACGTCGCGCAGGCGCTCCCACTGGGAGACGGCGAGCGCGGTGTCGACGGGTCGGGCGCGGTCCATCCACGGGTTGATCTCGTAGCTGACCGTGAAGTACGTGGGGCGGCACATGAGGTAGTGCCGGGGGACCCGCGTGGGTCCCGGTGTGCTGGTCGTCATCTGCGCCTCTGTCGGGTCTCGGTGGGCGTGGGACGTGCGACGGTGCGGGGTCGTGCGTCGTTGCACGGGTGCTGCTGACTGCCGGTCCCGGGCGGTGCGAGCGCCGCCTGGGCCTTCCCGTCACTGTACGACCTGGACGGTGTCTCGTGGCGGGCGAACCGGGTGGGGGGCGGGTCCCGCAACCTGATCGAGATCGGGGGTTGACTATCGATACGTCAACGATATATCTTTAATTCATCGACGCGGCAGGCGGGCAGACCGCACCGCGCCGAGGACCCGGACGCCAGGCCGAGGACCCGTCGGAGAACCGACGAGAACCCGCCGGCACCCGCCTCCCGAGCCCGAATGCTCGGACGCCCGCGAAGGGCCCCACACGACACGACCCTGCAGGAGAATCCCCATGCGTACCCCCCACCAGCACCCAGACGCTTCCCGCCCGCCCCGCGACCGCTCCGGCCGCGCAGGCGCCCTCGACCCCTTCGGGGGCCGCACCCGTCGCCGACGCGACGACTTCCCTCCGTCCGCGGAGGGCTTCGGCCCGGACTTCGGCGACATCCCGGGGGGCCCTCGCGGTCGCCGCGGAGGACGCCCCGACGGCCCCGGGCTCCCCGGCCGTGGTCGTCCCGACGGCCCCGGCCGACCCGAGGACGGTCACGACACCCACGACCACCGGGACCACCCGGAGCACCCCGGCCACCACGGTCACGACGAGCGCTTCGACGACCGGTTCGAGGGCCGCGGTCCCCGCGGCCACCGCGGACCGGGAGGCGGCCCCGGCGGTCCCCGTGGTCGCGGGCACCGCGGCCCCGGAGGTCGTGGCCCGGGCGGCCGCGCGGGCCGCGGAGACATCCGCGCCGCGGTCCTGCTGCTCCTCGCCGAGGAGCCCATGCACGGCTACCAGGTCATCCAGGAGATCGGTGAGCGCACGTCAGGTGCGTGGCGGCCGAGCCCCGGCGCGATCTACCCCGCGCTGAGCCTGCTCGAGGACGAGGGCCTCGTGACCATCACGGCCTCGGGCGGGCGCAAGCTCGCCAGCCTCACCGACGCCGGCCGCACCTACGTCACCGAGCACGCCGACGACCTGGGCACCCCGTGGCAGGACGTCGCCGACGCCGGGACCCGTCCGGCACGTCAGCTCCGTGGCGCGCTCGCGTCGGTCGCGGACGCCCTGCGGCAGGTCGCCCGCACGGGCACCGACGAGCAGGCCGCCCAGGCGCTCGCGCTCCTGGAGCGCACGCGCCGCGAGCTCTACCTGATCCTCGCGGGCCCGGCGGAGACGGCGGACGCCGAGGCGTCGGCCGAGCCCGCGACCGAGCCGCCGGCTGACCTGGAGGCGGACCAGGCCTGACCGGGCGAGAACGGGGTCGAGGCCGGGAACCTGATGGTTCCCGGCCTCAACCCCGTTCTCGGCAGCGGAGCGTCACCGCCCCCGCGCCACGATCCGGTCCAGACGGCGCAGCGACAGCCGGATCATGAGGTCCAGCACGCGCGCGGCGAACGGGGCCGTCACGGCCCGCGGCAGGGGACCCGCGAGATACACGTCCTCCCACCACGTCACGGCGCAGCGGCCCACCGGTTCGCGCCGGTGCACGTCCGGCAGGTGGTGCGCGGCCAGGGGCACGACGACGATCCCCGCCTCCCCGAGGAGCGCGGGCCCGAGCTTCAGGTACGTCGCCCGGCCCGCCCTGCCGTCGGAGGGCGGCACCCACTCCGTGACCCGCATCCGGTCGGGGAACCCGGGCGCCCCCTGGGGGGCGAACGGTCCGGAGACCATCGTGAACTCGGCCCCCACCCCCGGCCGCCACGCGGTCGCGGGCACCGTGGAGCCGTCCGCGCCGTGGAACGTCCCACGGCTCAGCGGCACCCAGCGGGGGTGCGTGCGGACGTCCGCGACCAGCGCGAACGCCCGCTCGGCGCTCAGGGGCAGCACGTGCGTGAGCTCGACGCGGCCGGCGGCCGGACGTCGCTCGTCGGCAGCGGTCACGAGGACTTCCCGGGTCGGCGCCAACGCACCGACCGGATGCCGCGGGGCGCCCCCGCCCCGCCGTGGGCGTCCCGGACGGCCGCACGTCCGGCCGCCTCGTCGACGACCCCCGGCCCCGCCCCGGGGACCGGTGCGTCGACCACGCCGAGCCGTTCCGCAGGTGCGGGGACGAGCAGCGGGGGAGCGGCGCCGTCGGGCACCTCGACGACCTCCAGGACCTGCCGGAACGTCGAGGGGGGCGGACCGAAGGCCCGCCGCGTCTGGCTGATCACGGTCTTGCCGAGCGCGCGCGAGCCCGCGACCCCCACGACCGCGCCCACCCCGAACGGCACGAGCCGCCCGAGCGCGAGGCCACCGTGCTTGACCATCTGGGTGCGCAGGAACTTGTTCGTCAGGGCCTTGTTGACCTTCTTGAGCGTGCTCGACGGCATGCTCGTCATGAGGACCTTGCCCCACGCCATGGCCGACCCCGCGGCCGCCCTCTCGACCTGCTCCGACCCCTTGTCCCCGAGGACCGAGGCGAGCAGCAGGGCACGGCGGCGTGCGGCGTCGTCGACCTCGAAGCCGTACACGTCCGCGACCGCGAGCGAGAACGCGGCCGACGAGCCGAAGTACGTGGCGACGTCGCTCGCGGTCAGCGCGATGCCGATGCCCGTGCCGACGGCCGGGAACGCCGCTGCCGCGCCCACCGCACCGCCCGCCGCCCCGATGACCATGAGGTACTCGCGCTCGAGGATCCCGATGACCTGCGCGGGGGACGCGTGCGGGTTGCGCCGGCGCACCGAGTCGACGTGCGCGCGGATGACCGACGACGGGATCGTCACGGCCTTGTCCAGGGCTGCGTCGAGCAGGGGCGTGCTCCGCAGGTCGCCCCAGTCGTCGGCGGGCTGCCCCTCGGGGGCGTCCTCGACCGCGGTCAGACGCCCGCGCTGCGGCTCGGGCCGCACGCTGTCCGACGTCCCCCACACGGCCACCTGGGCCTCTGCGTCCTTCTTCCTACGACTCATCGGACGACTCCCTCCTCGTGGTGGCGGCTGTCCTTCGACGCCTCGACGCGGGGACCCGCGACGACTGCGGCAGACCCGCTACTCGCCGACGGCTCCCACGACCGGGCCGAAGGTGTGCTCCACTGTGGCACCGTTCCGGACCGTTCGCCCCACGGTGCACGTCGTCTCGATCGCACGGTCCGCGACCTTGAGCAGGCGCTCGCGCGCGTCGTCCTCGAGGCCCGTCAGGTCGATCTCGAAGTGCTCGGTGATCGCCGTGTACCGGTCCTCGGCCATGTCCTTGGCGCCGTCGACGCGGATCGTGACCTCGTAGTCGTCGCCCAGGCGGCGCGCGAACGGCGCGTCGCTGCTCATGCCGGCGCACGCGGCCAGCGCGATCTTGAGGAGCTCGCCCGGGGTGAAGACCGCGCCCGCGCTCGCGGGGCCGATCGACACGCTCGCCCCGCGAGCGGAGAAGCCGGTGTACGTGCGGGTGCCGGTGCGCTCGACCCACAGGGCGTCCGCCGGTGACGGGGACGACGCGGGGATCTCTTCGGCTGCGGCTGTGGGGTTCGTCATGCTGCTGATCTTCTCACCCTTGAGGAGACGCCGATCCTAGCGGCCGATGTGTGGAACGTTCGCGTGGCGGTTCACGATACGGTGGAAACTTTGCCTAGGATCCGACCATGCCTGGCCCGATCGAGACCCCTTACGAAGACCTCCTCCGGCTCGTCCTGGAGACCGGGACGCACAAGTCGGACCGCACGGGGACGGGCACGCGCAGCGTGTTCGGCCACCAGATGCGCTTCGACCTGTCGCAGGGCTTCCCGCTCGTGACGACCAAGCGCGTGCACCTCAAGTCGATCGTCTACGAGCTGCTGTGGTTCCTGCGCGGGGACTCGAACGTGCGCTGGCTCCAGGAGCACGGCGTGAAGATCTGGGACGAGTGGGCCGACGAGGACGGCGGGCTGGGCCCCGTCTACGGCGTCCAGTGGCGCTCGTGGCCCACGCCGGACGGGCAGCACGTCGACCAGATCAGCCAGGTCCTCGACACGCTGCGCACCGACCCGGACTCGCGGCGCATGATCGTCTCGGCGTGGAACGTGGGCGAGCTCGGGGGCATGGCGCTGCCACCCTGTCACATGATGTTCCAGTTCTACGTGGCCGACGGCAGGCTCTCGTGCCAGCTCTACCAGCGCAGCGCGGACCTGTTCCTGGGCGTCCCGTTCAACATCGCGTCCTACGCGCTGCTCACGCACATGGTCGCGGCGCAGTCCGGCCTGGAGGTCGGAGACTTCGTGTGGACGGGCGGCGACTGCCACGTCTACGACAACCACGTCGAGCAGGTGCGCGAGCAGCTGAGCCGCGAGGCCTACCCGGCACCCACGCTGCGCCTGGCCCCGCGCGACTCGCTGTTCGACTACACGTACGAGGACGTCGAGGTCGTGGGCTACCAGCACCACCCGACGATCAAGGCGCCGGTGGCGGTGTGAGCCGTCCGGTCGTCGGACTGATCTGGGCCCAGGCGCGCGACGCCGCGGGCCGCCCCGTGATCGGTGCGGGCGGCGTCATGCCGTGGCACCTGCCGGAGGACCTCGCGCACTTCCGTCGCGTCACCACGGGCCACCCGGTCGTCATGGGTCGGGTCACGTGGGACTCGCTGCCCGTGCGCTTCCGCCCCCTGCCGGGGCGGCTCAACGTGGTCGTGACGCGCCAGGACGGCTGGGTGCCCGACGGCGCCGCCCGCCCGGGCGCCACCGGCACCGGCGTCGTGGTCGCCCCGTCCGTCGAGGAGGGGCTCGCGCTCGCGTCGGCTGCCGCCGAGGAGTCGGGCTCGGGGCAGGTCTGGGTCATGGGCGGCGCGCAGGTGTACGCCGCGACCCTGCCGCTCGCGGACCGCTGCGTCGTGACCGAGATCGACCTCGAGGTCGACGGCGACGCGTTCGCTCCCGGGATCGAGGCCGGGCCGGACGGCGACTGGGTGCTCGCGGGCCCCACGGACCGCACCGGCGTCCCGGTGACGGTCGGCGACGCCTGGCAGACCTCGCAGGACGGTGTCCGGTTCCGGGTGCTCACGTACGGGCGGCCGCCGGCCGCCTGACGTCACCCGGCCCCCGCCCCCGGCGGGACGGACCTCGCGGGCGGGCTGCGCCGTCGGGCAGGGTTCCGCCCGGCGGGCCGCGCCTGCGGGTGCGCTTCCGCCCGCGCTGGTCGATCCTTGTCGTGCACCGCGACCTGCGACCCCGGAGGCCCCGCATGACGACCGAGACGACGCTGTCCGAGTCCTTCGACGGGCGGCGGTTCACGTACCGCCTGCCGCGCTCGTCGAGCATCGGGCCGGGGGACTTCGTGACGATCGGGGTGACGTTCCCCGAGACGGCCGCGCACCCCGGCGCCGCCCTGGTCATGGGGCAGGTCCTGACGCGTGCGACCAAGGCGGGCGACGCCGTCGGGCACGGGCGGGTCCTCGGCGAGCTGCGCCCCGACGGCACGGTGGCGACCTCGGGCGGCGACCCGTTCACGTCGCAGGACCTCTCGCCCGCCGGCGCCGGGGTCCTCGAGGCGCTCCAGGCGCGCGAGCGGGCGACGCTGCGGATCGGCGAGCTGCACCACGTCCGGGGGAACGTCGACGCCCTGCTCCAGCCGCACCGGTTCAACCGGCACACGTTCCTGTGCGGGCAGTCGGGCTCGGGCAAGACGTACGCGCTCGGGGTGCTGCTCGAACAGCTCCTCATCGACACCGACCTGCCCATGGTCATCCTCGACCCGAACTCGGACTTCGTGCGGATCGGCGAGCTGCTCGAGACCGCGTCGCCCCAGGACGCCGCGCGCCTGCGCGCGCTCGACGTGCGCGTCCTGCGCAACGACGGCGAGCACCACCCCGTGACCGCCCGGCTGACCGCGATGGAGGCCGCGAGCCAGGCCGCGGTGCTCCAGCTCGACCCGCTGACCGACCGCGGCGAGTACAACACGTTCCTGCGGATGATCGAGGACGCCTCCGTACCGGGAGGCGCCGCAGGGGGGACCGCCGGACCGCGCAGCATCGCGACCCAGGGCAGGCTCGACCCGCACACCATCCCCTCGGCGCTGCGCGCGACGGGCGAGCCCGACGCGCTCCGCCTGGCCCAGCGGGTCGAGAACCTGGGGATCCTGGACTGGGACGTGTGGGCGGGCGTCGGGCAGTCGGTCAGCGAGGTCCTGTCCGAGGGGCCCCGTGCGGTCGTGGTCGATCTCGGGAGCCTGCACACGCACGAGGAGCAGCTCGCGGTCTCGCTCGCGCTCCTCGACGACCTGTGGGCCGCGCGCGCCGAGCGCACGCCGCGCCTGATCGTGATCGACGAGGCGCACAACGTGGTCTCGGCCGAGCCCTCGACCCAGCTCCAGCGGCTCACGACCGAGCGCGTCGTCCAGATCGCGGCCGAGGGGCGCAAGTTCGGGCTGTGGCTGCTGCTCTCGACGCAGCGACCCTCGAAGATCCACCCGAACGTGCTCTCGCAGTGCGACAACGTGATCGTCATGCGCATGAGCTCGCCCGCCGACCTGGTCGAGCTCGAGAGCGTCTACGGGTTCGCGCCGCCCGAGCTGCTCGCGGCCACCCCGTTCTTCCGTCAGGGCGAGGCGCTGATCGCGGGCGGGTTCGTGCCGGCGCCCGCGATCGTCCAGATGGGGGCGCGCCGCACGGTCGAGGGCGGCTCGGACGTACCGGTCCCGATGCCTGTCCCGATGCCCGGCTGAGCCGTCGAGCCGCGCGCCGACGGCGGACGCCCCGCCGCAGAGTCTCCCTCCGGAAGGCCCGGGAGCCGGGCGGAGACCGTGAGCCCGCCGCCCTCGCGCGGCTCGGCCGTGACCTGGCCGCCGTGCGCGGCCGCGACCGAGCGGACGATCGACAGACCGAGCCCGACGCCGCCACGCACGTAGCCCCCGCGACGGTCGGCGACGGCGCCGTCGCGCCCGAGCCGACGGAACGGCTCGAACAGCGCCTCGACCTCGTACGACGGGACGACGGGCCCCGTGTTGGACACCGCGACCTCGACCGTGCCACCAGGCCCGGGGCGGGTCACGACGGCGACGCGACCGCC
This sequence comes from Oerskovia sp. 140933, assembly GCF_059651515.1. Taxonomy (NCBI): domain Bacteria; kingdom Bacillati; phylum Actinomycetota; class Actinomycetes; order Micrococcales; family Cellulomonadaceae; genus Oerskovia; species Oerskovia sp. 140933. The sequence continues at coordinate 6,873 of NZ_JAMXIO010000015.1, read as the reverse complement.
GGGCTCGTTGTAGCGGACCGCGTTGTCGACGAGGTTCTGGACGAGGCGTTCGAGCAGGACCGGGTCGCTGAGGGTGCGGGCCGGTTCGGTGTCGACGTGCAGCGCGACGCCGGCCTCCCGGGCCGGGGCCCCCGCGGTCGCGCCGGCCTGCGCCGCGACCTCCGCGAGGTCCACGGGCTCGGGCACGAGAGGTGACTGGTCGGCCGCGGCGAGCGTCAGGAGACCGTCGATCAGGCGTTCCTGGCGGGCGTTCACGGCGAGCAGCGTCGTGCCGAGGTGACGCGCGTCGCGCCCGGTGCCCGGGTCGTCGAGCGCGACCTCCAGGACGGTGCGGGTGATCGTGAGCGGGGTCCGCAGCTCGTGCGACGCGTTCGCGACGAAGCGCCGCTGCCCGTCGAACGCGCGGTCGAGCCGTTCGAGCATCGCGTCGAAGGTGTCCGCGAGGTCCTTGAGCTCGTCGTCGGGCCCGGTGTGCGCGATGCGTTCGTGGAGGTTGTCGTCCGCGACCCGACGGGCCGTGGCCGTGATCCGGTGCAGCGGGGCGAGCACGCGAGACGACATGACCCACCCGAAGCCGACCGCCAGGACGCCGATCCCGAGGAGGGCGACGACCGACCAGGTGAGCACGGTGCGCAGGGTCCGGTCGCGGGCCTCCTGGTTGTTGGCCTCGACGATCCTGCGCAGGTCGTCGAAGGTCTGCGTGCCGGTCGAGCCGGTCGAACCGGTCATGGCGGGGTCCACGGTCTCCGCGGCCTGCAGCGGCACCGTCCCGCCCGCGACCAGGCCGGCGCTCAGCGAGGGGTCGAGAGTCGAGTACAGGCCCGGCTCGGTGGCCTCGACGGCGCCCACGGCGACACCCACCGAGTCGACCGGCTGCCGGTCGATGGCCGCTGCGAGCAGGACGTACAGGACAGCGACGAGCAGGGCCCCCGCGACGACGAACGCCCCGGCGTACACGGCCGTGAGCCGGGCCCGCAGGGTCGGGCGGGGGAGGAGGCGGGCCGGGATCCCGCGCGGAGGTCTCACGGGACCCGGTACCCGACACCCGTGACGGTCTCGACGAGCGAGGCGTCCTCGAGCTTGCGGCGCAGCTGCTTGATGGTGAACCGCACGACGCCCGTGAAGGGGTCGATGTTCTCGTCCCACACCTTCTCGAGCAGGTGCTCGGCGGACACGGGGCGTCCGTCGGCGCGCAGCAGCTCCTCCAGGACGCCGAACTCCTTGCGGGACAGGTGCACGAACGTCCCCTCGCGGTAGACCTCGTGCCGGCTCGTGTCGAGGCGCAGGCCCGAGCGTTCGAGGACGGGCGGTGATGCCGGCCGGGCGCGACGGCCCAGGGCGCGCACGCGGGCGCTGAGCTCGGCGAACGCGAAGGGCTTGACGAGGTAGTCGTCGGCGCCCAGGTCGAGGCCGTTCACCCGGTCCAGCACGCCGCCCGACGCGGTGAGCATGAGGACGCGCGAGTCGTGCTCGGAGGCCACGATCGCCCGGCACACGTCGTCGCCGTGCACCCCGGGCAGGTCGCGGTCGAGCACGACGACGTCGTACGCGTTCACGTCGATCCTCGCCAGGGCCTCGTGCCCGTCGAGCGCGACGTCGACCGCCATCGCGAGCCGTCGCAGTCCCGTCGCGACGGCCTCCGCGATCAGCTCCTCGTCCTCCACCACCAGCACCCGCACCTGAAGAGCATGACGGTGGGGGCTGTGAGATCTCTGTGAGGGACCGGCTCACGGAGGTCTCACAGGGGGTCCGGTGAACTGCTCGTGAAGCAGCTCCCGGGCGGTCGTGCGAGGCGCCCGGGACCCGGACCGACGTGAGGACCCATCATGACCATCCACCAGAACCTGCGAGGGCGGACCGCCCGGGCGGCGGGGCGCCGCCCGGCCTCGGCGGCCGTCGTCGTCGCGCTCCTCGCCCTCACGCTCGCGGCCTGCACGCCCGACGACGCCCCCGGCGTCGCGAGCGCCGACGGCGGGGAGGGGCAGACCGCTCCGACCGAGGGCGGGACGTCCTCCGAGGACCTGACCGACGCCGAGCGCGACGACCTGGCGCGGAAGTTCGCGGGCTGCATGCGCGACAACGGCGTCGACATGCCCGACCCGGACGCCGACGGAGGGCTGGCGGTCACGTCGGGTGCCGTCGAGGCCGGCACCGCGGACGAGATGGACGAGGCGTTCGAGGCGTGCAAGGAGTTCCTGCCCGACGGCGGCGAACCCGTGAGGACGAGCCCCGAGGACCTCGAGGCGCAGCGGGCCTTCGCCAAGTGCATGCGCGACCAGGGCATGGACATGCCGGACCCCGACCCGAACGGCGGGATGACCGCGGCCGGGGACGTGGGTGACGACCTCGAGGCGTTCGAGGCGGCCCTGGAGGCCTGCAACGAGCCCGGTTCGCCCGCGGGCCTCAGCATCGGGTCGGGCACGCCGGCCGGTGACGAGTGAGCCGCCGCGGCGCCCTGCCCGGAGCGCCCGCCCCGGACCGGCGCCCACGACGCCGGGCCGTGCTGGGCGGGGTGGCAGGAGCACTCGTGATCGGCGCCGGGGTCGTCGTGGCACTGACCGGGTTCAGCCGGGGGAGCGACCCCGCACCCGCCGCGGCGGGCCCCACCGAGACGGCCACCGTGACCCGCCAGACGCTCGTGCAGCGCACGACCGTCAAGGGCACGCTCGGCTACGGCGAGGCCGTCACGCGCGGGGTCCAGGGCGCCGGCGGAGCCGAGGGGGGCGGCGGCACGGTGACCTGGCTGCCCGGGGTGGGGGACGTCGTCGACCGCGGAGGAGCCCTCCTCAAAGTCGACGAGCACCCGACCGTGCTGCTGCTCGGCACGCTGCCCGTCTACCGCGAGCTGGGGATCGGCACCGAGGGCGACGACGTGCGCCAGCTCGAGGAGAACCTCGCGGCGCTCGGGTACACCGGGTTCACCGTGGACACCAGGTTCACGGGCTCGACAGCCCAGGCCGTCAAGACCTGGCAGAAGGACCGCGGGCTCGAGAGGACCGGCACGGTCGCCCCGGCCGACGTCGTCGTCGCCCCGGGGCCGGTGCGCGTCGACGCGCTGAAGGTCCGCGTCGGCGACCCCGCGGCCGCGGAGATCCTCACGACCACGGGCGTCGACCCGGGCGATCTCGGTCGACCTCGACCTCGCCGACCGGGACCGGGCGGTCGAGGGCGGGACCGTGACGGTCGAGCTCCCCGGCGGTGCGACGGCAGAGGCCGTGATCACCGCCGTCGGGAACCCGGAGGTCGTCGAGGACGAGAGCGGCATGCCCGGGGCCTCCGACCAGACCGTCGTCCCCGTGACGGTGGCGCTCCCCGACGGGACCGACGCCGACGCGGGCTCCGTGAAGGTCACGTTCGTCGCGGCCGAACGCCCCGACGTCCTCACCGTGCCCGTCGCCGCGCTCCTCGCGCTCGCCGAGGGCGGCTACGGCGTCGAGGTCGTCACCGGCGCCACGACACGGGTCGTGGCCGTCGAGACCGGGATGTTCGCCGACGGGAGCGTCGAGGTCACGGGCGACGTGACCGACGGCGACGTCGTCGGGATGCCGTCGTGAGCGCCGTCGCCGTGGCGCGAGCCGCCGTCGCGCACCCGGACCCACGCGGCACGCCCGGCACGGGGACGCCGGGCACCGCCCCCGGAGACGGCGGCGGACCCGTCGTGACCCTGCACGAGGTCTCCCGCGTCTTCCCCGGCGGGGTCGCCGCGCTGCGCGACGTCCACCTCGACGTCCACCGCGGCGAGCTCCTCGCGATCGTCGGGCCCTCGGGATCGGGGAAGTCGACCATGCTCAACGTGATCGGGACGCTCGACCGCCCCACGTCCGGCCGGGTCCTCGTCGACGACTTCCTCGTCGACGACCTCGACGACCGCGAGCTGTCCGCGCTGCGCGCGAGCCGCATCGGGTTCGTCTTCCAGCAGTTCCACCTGGCGGCCGGGGTCCCGGCCCTCGACAACGTGGCCGACGGGCTCCTGTACCGGGGCGTGGGGCGCCGCGAGCGACGACGCCGTGCCGCCGAGGCGCTCGACCGGGTGGGCCTCGGGCACCGCCTCACCCACCGCCCGCACGAGCTGTCGGGCGGCGAGAAGCAACGCGTCGCGATCGCGCGCGCTGTCGTCGGGGACCCTCCTCTCCTGCTCGCCGACGAACCCACGGGCGCGCTCGACACGGCCGCCGGTGCCGGCGTCATGGACGTGCTGCGTGACCTGCACACCGTCGGGACGACGGTCGTCATCATCACGCACGACCGCGAGCTCGCGGCCTCCCTGCCGCGGCAGGTCGCGATGCGCGACGGCGAGATCGTCGCGGACGGCACCCTGGCCCCGGGCGGGGCAGGGACGGTCCTCGCCGGCGCTGGCGCTGGCGCTGGGGGCACTGGGGGCACTGGGGGCGCTCTGGGCGCCCCCTCGACCACGACCGACGAGGAGGCATCGTGCTGACCACGCTGCGCCCCGCACGCCTCGGAGCCCCGGACGTCCTGCGTGTCGGCGCGACCGGGCTGCGCACCCGCCCGCTGCGCGCCGTCCTCTCGGCGCTGGGCATCGCGATCGGCATCGCGGCGATGGTCGCGGTCGTCGGGATCTCCAGCTCCTCGCGCGCCGAGCTGGACCGGACGCTCGCGGCCCTCGGGACCAACCTCCTGCGCGTCGCACCCGGGACCGACCTGTTCGGGGAGGCCGCGACCCTGCCGCCCGAGTCGGTCGACATGGTGCGCCGCATCGCACCCGTCGAGACCGCGACCTCGGTCGCGCTGCTCACGGCCAAGGCGTACCGCTCGGACCTGATCCCGACCGGGGAGTCCGGCGGGATCGGCGTGTACGCCGCGGACCTCGACCTGCTCGACCCCATCGGTGGCACCGTCGCGGACGGGACCTGGCTCTCGGAGGCGACGGCGGGATACCCCGCCGTCGTCCTGGGGCACACGACCGCGAAGCGCCTCGGGATCACGGCCCCGGACCCGGCCGTCCTGGTGTGGATCGGGGACCAGTGGTTCTCGGTCGTGGGCATCCTCGACCCCGTGCCGCTGGCCCCCGAGATGGACCTCGGGGCCCTCGTGGGCCGCGAGGCGGCGGCGACGTACCTCGACTGGGACGAGCTGCCCACCACGATCTACACGCGCACCCGCGAGGACGCGGTCGAGCAGGTGCGTGCCGTCCTCGGAGCCACGGCCAACCCGCAGGCACCCAACGAGGTCGACGTCTCGCGCCCCTCGGACGCGCTCGCGGCCCAGCAGGCCACCGACGAGGCGTTCACCGGGCTGCTCGTCGGGCTCGGCGCGGTCGCGCTGCTCGTGGGTGGGATCGGGGTCGCCAACACCATGGTCATCTCGGTCCTCGAACGGCGCGCCGAGATCGGGCTGCGCCGCTCGCTCGGCGCGACCCGGGGCCAGATCCGCGGGCAGTTCCTCGTCGAGTCCCTGGTGCTGTCCCTCCTGGGCGGGGCCGCCGGGGTCCTGATCGGCGTCGGCATCACCGCGGGGTACGCGACCTCGCAGGGCTGGCCGGTCGCCGTACCACCCGTCGTCGTGGTCGGCGGGCTCGTCGCGACGCTCGCGATCGGGGCGGTCGCCGGGATCTACCCGGCGGTGCGGGCCGCGCGCATGTCCCCGACGGAGGCGCTCGCGGCCGTGTGACGCGCGACCGCTGGGTGCTCGGCCCTGGGCTGCCGAAGCCGAGGGTGCGCGGCCCCGAGGGTGCCGAACCCGAGGTTGGTCAGGCAGCTGCTGCCGGTTGCCTGACCAACCTCGGGTTCGCCGCGTCGGGCCGCACCGGCGCCCCGGGGCCCGGCCCGGCTCGGGTTCGACAGCGCGTCGCGGTTGGGAGACTCCCGGGCCGGGACGCTAGGCTGTCGGGCGTCCCACCGGGCCGATCCGCCGTGTTCGTGCCCGCGCGCCTGTAGCTCAGGGGATAGAGCACCGCTCTCCTAAAGCGGGTGTCGCCAGTTCGAATCTGGCCAGGCGCACACAGTGAAACCGCAGGTCAGAGGCGCAAAACGTTGACACCCCCGCTCTGGCGCCTCCCCCGCGAGGGGAGGAAACTGCAACGCTCTGACCTGCACTTATGCAAACTTGTTACTCCTGGACCTCCCCCAAACCTCCCCCGGGGGAGCCTGCGCAGCGGGCGTCTACGACCCCGCGAGAACCGCTGTATCAAGCCGATCTGGACGGTGGGCGCGTGCAAGGCTGCGGGGGCATCAATCTCGAAAAACCTCCCCCGGGGAGCCAAACCCGGCCGCTACGTCCCGGTTAGACCCCTGTTACCCCGATTTCCCCGACGGTCCTAGGCGCATGGGCGTGACCGCACACAAGCCAGTCAGAACCTGGCGGGAGGCCGCCGGGGGATGGTCCGGAACACGTCCTCCACGCGCAGCCACACCATCTGCTCGTTCGCCCAGGTCGGTCCCCGGCACTCAGAGCCACTGCTCGCACCAACGCTCATGAGATGCGATCCGTTTTCCGTCGCCAACAAGTCTCGGCCCGCGCCAGGGGTGCTTACTTGTTGGACAGAGCTCAGGAGGTTCTGGTAGCTGAGCGCCGCCGGTCGTGGCGCGGACTTCCTACGAAGACCAGGGTTGGGGTCGAGTGCCAGGGTGCCAGTTCGTCCCACAAGCCCTCGGCCTGGCGTGCCTGTCGGTGACGGGTGGCCTACACGGTCGTGATATGGCGGTTGATGAGCGCTGCCATGCGGAGCCGGTCGATGTCGTCGGGCAGGGTGTTGGGCCCGCGACGACTCGGCCGGGACAAGTTGTTGGCGCGCAGCGTGTGCAGGATCTGGGCGGTGGGGTCTGCTGCACGGATAGGTGTCAGATGGTCTCAGGCGGCGAGTGCGACCTGAGGGGTGTTGATCGTCTCGTATTCGATGGGTGTCAGTCGACC